>NZ_SMLD01000071.1:0-43360 GCF_004352805.1 Nonomuraea mesophila | reverse complement strand
GCAGCGGGGTGGGCGGGGTGGCGGTCGACGCCACCTGCCCGCCGCCCTCGTCGCCGCCCTTCTCTCCGGGCCCGGCGTCCGACCCCGACCTGCGCAGCAGCCGCATCATGACGCTCTTGGCCGTCGGCCGCCGCTGCGGGTCCTTGGCCAGGCACTGCTCGACCACCTCGCGCAGCAGCCCGTCGAGCGCGCCGAGGTCGGGCTGCTCGTGCAGCACGCGCTGCATCACGGTGTGCGTGCCGTCGGCGCCGAACGGCGCCCGCCCGCAGGAGGCGAAGACCATCGTGGCGGCCCAGGAGAACATGTCGGCCGCCGGCCCCACCGGCCGGCCCAGGATCTGCTCCGGACTCATGTACGCCGGCGTGCCGATCTGCGTGCTGCTCGTCATCTGCACCGGGTCCAGCGTGCGCGCGATGCCGAAGTCGATCACACGGGGCCCGTCGGAGGCCATGATGACGTTGCCCGGCTTGAAGTCGCGGTGCACGACCTGGCCCTCGTGGATGGCGGCCAGCGCCGTGGCCGTGCTGATGGCCAGGCGGTCGAGCGCCGGGCCGCCCCGCGGGCCCTCGTCGCGGACGACGCGGTCCAGTGAGAGCCCCTCGACGTATTCGCTCATGATGTACGGCCGCCCGTGCTCGACGCCGGTGCTCAGCACGTCGGCGGTGCAGAACGACGCCACCCGCTGGGCGACCTGCGCCTCGCGCAGGAACCGTTCGGCGTTCTCCTCGTCGCCCGACTGGTCGGGCCGCAGCCATTTGATGGCCACGTACGCGTTCATGGGCGTCCTGGCGAGGTAGACGATGCCTTGTCCGCCTTCGCCCAACCTGCCGAGCAGCGGAAGGCCGCTCAGACGCTCGGGATCGCCGGGCACCAGGGGCATGAAGGATGGCATGCGGTAATTGTGTCCCTACGCAGGGATCAACAGAACCTTACTCACCAGTATGGTTGGGCTGGACTTCTCAGTCGTCGGGAACCGCGGTGGCCGACCACGCCGCGACCCCCAGCGTCGCCCCCGTCAGCAGCAGCACTCCTGAGACCCCGCTCACCGCGGCCGCGGCCCCGGACACCGCCGGGATCAGCGTCTGAGCCAGCCGGTTGCCCGCGATCCGCAGGGACAACACCGTGCCCTGGGTGCCGGACGGCGTCAGCCGGGTGACCCACACCATCGTCATCGGCTGGCCGAGACCGGCGGCGAAGCCGTACACGGCGGTGAGCGCGATGAGGACGGCGACGGGCACGGGAAGGGGCAGGCCGCACAGCGCCAGCGCCGACACCGCGCAAGCCGCCACCGTGAGCTTCCTGCGGCCGAGCAGCCGCACCAGCGAACCCAGGTTGATGCGCGACGCCATCGTCATGATCGAGCGGGCCGCCAGCATCGCGGTCACCCAGCCGGGGGCGATGCCCCTGCTGTGCGCGAGAGCCGGCAGGTACGCGAGCGTCACGTCGATCGACGCCAGGATCAGCCCGCTGACCAGCAGCGCCCGGTACATGCCGGGGATGGCGAGCAGCCGCCGCGCCGGCCAGCGGCCCTCGGACACGGGCGCCGGCGCGGCGCGGTGATGGCTGCCGAACCCGAACGAGACCGCCAGCGTCACCAGGCTCGCCAGCCCGCACGCGGCGGCGATCGGCTCCAGCGGCGGCGAGAGGGCGCCGGGCGCCGGCGGCATCAGCAGCAGCAGCGGGCCCACGCCCTGCCCCAGGGACGTGATGAACGTGTACACGCCGAAGACGGTGTCCATGCCGCGCCGCCGCGCCTGACCCGTCACCGCCGACTGCTCGGCGACCATCGAGAAGATGATGCCGATGCCGAGCAGCGCGGTGGCGGCGATGAGCAGCGCGAGGTGGTCGGAGGCGACGAGGGCGATCGCCGAGGCGCCGGTCAGCGCGGCTCCCCCGATCACCATGCTGGGCCGCTCCCCCACCCGGTCGACGAGCCGGCCCGTGGCCACGGCGAGGATCAGCGGGGGAAGGGCGAACATGGCCGCGAGCACGGCCAGCCACACCGAGCCGTACCCGAGCTCGATCACCGCGTACGACAACGACGGCCGCAGCCCGTAGCTGATGACCTGGACCAGGATCGCGTGGACCACGAGCAGGGGCCAGAAGACCCGGCCCGCGGTCATCGCGGATAGGCGGTGCCGTCGATGAGCTTGCGCGCGGTGCGTACGACTCCGGTCCTGGTGACGTCGTGCCCGTCGAGCTCCACCTCGACGTCGAGGTAGCCCGTCGGGTGCTCCACCCGTACCCGCGGGCCGTCGGAGAGCTCCGCGATGCCGTCGACCGCGCTGCCCGGCAGCCGCAGCGCCGCCGCCACGCTCGCCGCGCCCAGCACACCGATCGAGGTGTGGCACCGGTGCGGGATGAAGGTCCTGGTGCCGCACGCGCCGCCGGACCGGGGCGGGGACACCATGGTCAGCTTGGGCACCGTGGTGTCGCTGACGTCGCCCAGCCCCATGCGGCGGCCCGCCTCCAGGCGCAGCGCCTCCAGGCGGCGGCGCAGCGGCGCGTCGTTCTCCAGTTCCGCGGGGCTCTCCGCGCCGGTGACGCCGAGCTGGGCCGCGGGTATCACCACGACCGGCATGCCGTTGTCCACGCAGGTGACGGTGACGCCGTCGATGACCTCGCTGACGTGTCCTGTCGGCAGCAGCGAGCCGCAGGTCGAGCCGGCCGTGCCCTGGAAGTCGAGCACGACGGGCGCGGCCGTGCCCGGCACCCCGGCGATCGCGACGTCGCCGTCGTAGCGGACCTCGCCGCCGGGCGTGCGGACCGTCGCGGCCACGACGCCGCCGGTGTTCGCCATGGTGATGCGTACGGACGTGGTGTCCTGCCCAGCCGCGACGAGGCCGCGCTCGATGGCGAACGGCCCGACCCCCGCGAGGATGTTGCCGCAGTTCTGCTGGTCCGACACCAGCGCCTGGTCGACGAAGACCTGGAGGAACAGGTAGTCGACCGAGCCGTCGTCCCGCGGGGACACCACGGCCACCTTGCTGGTGAGCGGATGGGCGCCGCCCAGGCCGTCGATCTGCCGGTCGTCCGGCGACCCCATGATCCGCAGCAGCAGCTCGTCGCGCTCCTCGCGGTCGTCCGGCAGGTCGTCCGCGAGGAAGTACAGCCCTTTCGACGTGCCCCCGCGCATGATCATGCAGGGGATTCCGGTACGCCCGGTCACCATGGGTCTCCGTTCGACGTTGCGGGCCGGGTGTTCTCCAGTGCCTCGATGACGCTGCGCAGGTGAGCGCGCATGGCCTCCTCCGCCCGGCTCTCGTCACGGGCGCAGATGGCCTCGATGATCTCCAGGTGCTGCGGCAGCGACACGGCCGCCCGGCCCGACTGGAGGGCCAGCCGCACCTGGTAGCGCGTCAGGTTGCCGCGGATGCGCTCGATGATGTCGCCGGCCGCCGACTGGCCGCTGATCGTCCTGATGAACGCGTGCAGCTCCTTGTTGCAGTTGGAGTATTCGATGAGGTCGCCGGAGGCCTCGTACTGCCGCATCCGCTCCCCGATGGAGCGCAGCTGGGCCGCCTGGCCGTCGGTGACCCTGGCGGCCGCCTTGGCCGCGCAGAGTCCCTCGACGACCATGCGGACCTCGGTGAACTCGATGGCCTCCGCGAGGGTGATCGCCCGGACCCGCGCGCCCCGGTTCGGGATCCGCTCCACCAGGCCCTCGCTCACCAGGTCGGCGAGCGCGTTGCGCACGTGCGACCTGGAGGCGCCGAGCTGGGCGCAGAGATCCGCCTCGATGAGGCGCTGATTCGGTGCCAGGTCCCCCGCGAAGATGGCTTCACGAATCCGGTCCACTACGTTCATTGGTCGGACGTCCCCGATCCTGACTCACGTGATCGCTTCGCCCGGCGGGACGGCCCGCCGGGACTGCCAGAGCATGGCCACCGGTTCGTCAGCCGGTGTAGCCGAAGATCTGCCGCCACCGCTTCGCGTCCTCCTCGACGTGCTTGAGCGAAGTCTCGGCGTCCGTCCGGTAGAGCCAGCCGGAGTCGGCAGCCGGGAAGGTCTGGTCACCGACCTGCGGGGCGCCGACGTCCGTGCGCACCGGATAGTCGCCCTGCTGTACGGCGATCTTCTGGGCGTCCTTGGACAGCAGCCAGGCGGCGAACACCTTGGCGGCGTTCGGCGACGGAGCTTGTGCGCCCACGCCCACGTAGAAGGGGTAGCCGGCCGCGCCCTCCTCGGGGACGGCGATCGTCAGCGGCGCCCCCTCGGCGATGGCGCCGACCCCGGTCGCCACCGGCATCGTCGACACCGACACCTCGCCGCGCGTCAGCGCGTCGGTCTGCCCCGCGGACGAGTCGAAGATGCGCGGCTTGTTGGCGGCGTACTTCTTCAGGTAGTCGTCGCCGATCTCGTCGAACTGGAACCTGGTGAGCGCGGCGGTGCTGCCGCCGGCGCCGACCTGGACGATCCCGAGCTTGCCCCGCCACTTCGGGTCCAGCAGGTCGGCCCAGTTCTTCGGCTCCTGCCCCTTGGGCACGACGGCGTTGTTGTACGCGAACGAGTAGACCCGGTCGAAGCTGGAGAAGTAGAGCCCATCGTCCTTGATCGCGTCGCCCGCCGCCGTCTTCACCGCGTTCTGCAGCGGGGCCTTCTGGAACGTTCCGGCCTTGGCAAGGGAGACGATGATGTCCTCCCCCGAGATGCGGATCACGTCGGCGCCGAGCTTCTTCGCGCCGACCTCCGAGAGCACGCGCTCGGCGAGCTTGTTCGGGGCCAGCCGGATCATCTCCACGTCGATCCCGGTCGCCTCCGTGAAGGCGTCGGTGACCGCCTTCTCCGAGTGCTCGCTGCCGCCGGTGTAGAAGACCAGGGAGCCTTCCTCCTTGGCGGCCGAGAACAGCTGCTCGTCGGCGATCAGCTCGCCGCCGACCTCCAGCTTCGCGGCCTCGCCGGCGCCGCCGCCGGAACCGCCGCATCCGGCCAGCGCGAGGACCGCGGCGACGGCTGTCGCAAGGGCTCTGCGACCCGTACGGCCAGCATTCATGATGTCTCCCTACGAGAGTTGGGCTATCTCTGCTCGCTGGCGCCGAAACGCCTGGACAAGATGGACAGGGCGAGGATCACCAGGCAGTAGAGCAGGCTCGTGGCGGCCGCCCGCTGCAGGATCCCGTTGTCGAAGTCGTCGAAGATCACGATGGACAACAACCGCGTGTCCGACGTGAAGAGGAACAACGGCACCGTCAGCTCGCGCATCGACAACATCAGCAGCAGCAGGAAGGTCGAGGTGAGCCCCACCCGCAGCAGCGGCGCCGTGATGGTGGCGATCGCCCGGGTGCGGGAGGCGCCGTGCATCACGGCCGAGTCCTCCAGATCGCGGTCCACCTGGCCGATCGACGAGGCGACGCCGCGGAACCCCTGCGGCATCTGCGCCGCGACGAACGCGATCACCATGACGGCGAGCGTCCCGTACACCGGGATCGGCATGATCAGCCACGTCCACAGCAGGCCCAGGCCGAGCACGATCGCCGGGATCGCCAGCGGCAGCATGGACACGTACTCCAGCGACTGGCGGCCCGGCAGCTTGGTGCGCTGCACCACGTACGCCACCGCGAACGCCAGCAGGGTGCCGAGCAGCGCCGCCGCGACCGACACCACGACGCTGTTGACCGTGGCCCGCTGCGCGATGCTGGAGTCCAGCACGTCGGCGAACGCCTCGACGGTGAACGCGTCCGGCTTGCCGAACGCCCCGAGCACCGTGCCGATGTACGGCGAGTCGTGCAGCGCGACGAACGCCAGCGCGAGCACAGGAAGGACGGTCGACAGGACGAAGTAGCCGAGCCCGGCCAGCAGCGCGGGCAGCCGCCAGCCGCCGAGGTCGATCCGGCGCGGCTTCATGCCCTTGCCGGAGACGGTGGTGAAGGAGCGCCTGGCCAGCATGCGCCGTTGCAGCGCGGTGACGACCAGCACGACCACCACCAGGGCGATCGCCACCGCGGCCGCCTCGTTGCCGCGCGACGGCGTCGAGTTCATCAGCCGGTAGATGTAGGTGGGCAGCGTCTCCACGCCGGCGGCCCCGCCGATGATCTGCGACACGGGGAAGTTCTCGATGGTCAGCACGAAGATCAGCACGGCCGCGCCGAGGAACGCCGGGGTGACCAGCGGCAGGGTGACCCGGCGCAGCACCTGGCCGAAGGGCGCGCCGTGCACGTTGGCGGCTTCCTCCAGGTCGGGGTTCATCAGGCTGAGCGCGCCGTGGATGAGCAGGAACGCGTAGGGCGCGTAGTAGAGCGCGAGCACCACGATCAGCCCGGCGATGTTGTTGATGTCGACGAACGGCGGCAGCCCGAGGTCGCGCAGCGTGATGTTGGCCAGCCCGGCGTTCTCGCTGCCCAGCACCGACCAGGCCAGCGCGCCCACGTAGGACGGCAGCAACATGGGCAGCAGGCCCACCAGGTAGAGGAACCCGCGCCAGTACACGTTGGTGCGCGCCGTGACGAAGGCCAGGAAACCGCCGATGAGCAGCGCCAGCACGGAGGCGCCGACGCCGACGGCGAGCGAGTTGAGCGCCGCCTTCACCGAGCCCGCGCTCGTCACGTTGACGAAGTTGTCGAAGGTGAGCCCGGTGAGGCCGAAGTTGCCGGGCCGCGGGGTGTCCGACGCGAACGCCGACAGCACCACCAGGGCCACGGGCGCGAGGATCAGCAGGGCGAGCACCGCGAACAGCACCCCGGGCAGCGTGATCTCACGCAGCAGGCGCCGGACGCGTCCCCGCAGTTCGGGCGGCCGGTTCCGTACGGGCTGCTCGGCGGTCCGCGACGTCATCACGCGGCCACTTCCGCAGGCAGCACCCGCATCGCGCCGGCCGGCAGCGACACGGTGACCGCGTCGTTCATGCCGTACGGCCGTCCGGCGGACTTGAGCTGCACGGCGTCCAGTTCCAGCCCGTCGCCGACCCGGACGCGGTAGGCGACGGTGGAGCCCTGGAACGCGAAGCTGACGATCGTCCCCGGCAGCGTGTTGACGCCCTCCTGGCCGCCCGCGCCGAGCAGCACATCCTCGGCCCGGACGCACAGCCGCAGGGTCTCGGCCGTCTCGTACGGCTCGACCTTGAGCTTCTGCCCGGTGGCGGCCAGCTCGACGCAGGTGGTGTCCTGAGGCGTGACGGGGATGACGTTGTCGACGCCGAGGAACTCCGCGATGGCGGCGCTCCTCGGGTTGGCGTAGATCTCGTGCGGCTCGCCGATCTGCACGATGCGGCCCGCCTGCATGAGGGCGATCCGGTCGGCCAGGGCCAGCGCCTCGTCCTGGTCGTGGGTGACGTACAGCGAGGTCAGCCGCAGCCGCAACTGCAGCTCGCGCAGTTCCATCCTGAGCCGGTGGCGCAGCCGGGCGTCCAGGTTGGACAGCGGCTCGTCGAGCAGCAGCACCGACGGCTGCATGGCCAGGCTACGGGCCAGGGCGACCCGCTGCATCTGGCCGCCGGACAGCAGGCTGGCCCCGCGGTCGGCGAGGTGGTCGAGGCCGACGAGTTCGAGCGTCTCGTGCACGGCCCGGTCGGTCTCCGCCTTCTTCCTGCCCTTCATCTTCAGCGGGAAGGCCACGTTGTCGAAGACGGTCATGTGCGGCCAGATGGCGTACGACTGGAACACCATGCCGACGTTGCGCTTGTTAGGCGCGCGGTTGATGCCTTTGCCGCTGTCGAAGACCGTCTGGTCGCCGATGGTGATGACGGCCGACGCCGGCGTCTCCAGGCCCGCGATGCAGCGCATGGTGCTGGTCTTCCCGCAGCCCGACTGGCCGAGGAGGACCAGGGACTCTCCCTCGTCGACCGTCAGGTCGAGGTCGGACACCGCGACCGCGTCGCCGTATTTCAGGGTGAGCCCGTGGACGTCGACCTTCATGGTGAGCCCTTCTCGTCGGCCGCCCGGAAGCCGTGCAGGTCGTAGGAGAGCCCGCCCGCGAGGTACTGCTCGCGTGCCTTGGCCTCCTTCGCCTCGCGGGCCTGGCCGGCCGCCACCACCTCGTCGATCCGATCGGCGGGGACGACGGCCGCGCCGTCGCCGTCCATGAGCACGGCGTCCCCCGGGCGGATCAGCGTGCCGCCGACGACGGCCGGCCGGTCGATCGTGCCCCGGTGGGCCTTGGCGGCGCCGCGCACCCGGATCCAGCGGGTCCAGATCGGCAGGCCGAGCTCGCGCAGCGTGTCCGCGTCGCGCACCGAGGCGTTGATCAGCAGGCCCGCCGCTCCCTGGGCCTTGAACTGGGTGGCGAGCAGGTCGCCGACCACGGCCACGGGCACCGGGTTGTCCATCGTGAGCACGACGACGTCGCCGGGGCGGGTGCGGGCGGCGGCCTCGTGCACGGCGCGGTTGTCGGCCGGGCCGCACACGGCGATCCGCGCGGGTCCCGCGACGGCGGTGCCCGGGATCAGCTGGATGAAGTCCTCGTCGACCAGGCCCTGACGGCCGGCCGCCTCGTACACGGTGGCCACGCCGAGGCGGGCCAGCTCGTCGAACCTGCCGTCGCGCCCGCTCACAGCGCCCCCACCACGTTCGGGACGATCCGCTGGAACGCCTCTGCGTGCCGGATCGCCTTGTCGCCGGTGACCTTGCGGGCGTGGTTGGCCCGGTGCCCGGCTCGTTCGGTGTAGTACTGCTTCAGGTACGCCTGCGCGCTCATCGCGTCCATGGCCTTGGCCTTCGCCTCGAACACCTCGGTGATGTCGACGAACACCGTCGGCACGAACCCGCACAGGTCCGGCTGGTGCGGCTCGAAGACCAGGAACTCCGACGGCGGCGCGGTGCGGAACCCGGCCTCGACGACCGCGCCGGAGGTGAGCAGCCGGGCCTGCGAGACGACCTGGTAGGCCACGGGGTGGTCGGGGTTGAACGGGTCCTTCTCCGGGTGGGTGAGGACGACGTGGGGAGCGTAGTCACGCATCAGCTCGGCGAGCCTGTCGATGGCCTCGCCGCCCGCGCGCAGCGGGTAGTCGCCCAGGTCGAAGCACTCGTAGCCCGCGCCCACGGCCTGCGCGGCCTCGGTGGCCTCGGCGTGCCGGACGCGCTTGACGTTCTCGACCGTCTGGCCGGGCTCCTTCCACAACTCGCCGGACTCGCCGCGCTCGCCGTACGAGAGCGTCACCACGCGGGCTTCGCCGCCGGCCAGGGTGTGCTTGGCGATGGCGCCCGCCGCGCGCCAGACGAAGTCCGCGCTGTGCGCTCCGACGACCAGCATTCTTCGTACGGTCATGTCTTGGGTGGCCCTTTCGTCGTGGTGGGAGGGAGCGGTCATTCGTCCAGCAGGGAGGCGAGCCAGGCGCGGGATGCGCCCATGACCCAGGAGGGGGTGCCGAGCTCCGCGAGGTAGCCCGCGGCGTCCTCGACCTCGTGCACCCGCCGGGCGGCGTGCACCTTGCTGCCCTCGACCAGCCGGTCGATCAGCCCGTCGACGTCGCCGGACAGCTCGGCCACGATCTGCGCCCGCAGCCACTCCCGCTCGCCCGCGGCGCCGGCGGCGGTCTCGCACTCCAGCATCAGCGCGGCCATGCCCTTCATGAAGACGCTGCGCAGCAGCTTCCTGGCGGCGGCGGCGCCCGCGCCGCCGGGGATGCTCTCGACGGGCACGGCGGCGGGCCGCACGAGGGCGGCGAACGTGTCGGCGCCGGTGCCGCTGGCCATCAGCGGGGTGCGGGCGCCCTGGCGGGGCACGGGCGCGAGCACCGCGACGTCGGCGAACCGGACGTCCTCGGCCGCGGCGAGCTCCGCCAGTGTGCGCTTCAGTGCGGGAGAACCGGTGTTGAGGTCGGCGTAGATAGCATGTTTCGGACAACTAGGAAGAGCCTGCCGGGCGACCGATTCCGCGGCTCTGGCGCCCACGAGGCTGATGACGAGGTCGGCGCCGTCGACGGCCTGCCCGGCCGAGGGCACCTGCTCCACGTCGTCACCGGCCTGCGCGTACGGGTCGAAGCCCCGTACACCGAAGCCGGCCGCACGCAGGTCACGTGCGTAGATCCGGCCGGCCTCGCCCAGCCCCAACATCGCGATCATTGTCACGCCGGCTCCCGACCATCCTGTTGATGAAACCGTAGCCAGAATTGTTGACAATCTGATTGCCAATGTCAAGCCTATTTCGGTCTCATGACCGATCGATTTCCGGACTTCTCCGGTGGGCATGCCGCCGGCCAGGGCCCGGCGCGTCCGGACCCTGGCGTCGTGAAGCGGACCTCAGGGCCCGGCCAGCCTGAGGTCCAGCCATCGGGAGTTGCCTACCGCCATGGGATTTCAGTAACTAGCCGGCCAGCCCCACCTCGGCGAATCGTAAGGCGAGGGTCAGGTCGTCGATGCGCCGCGGCATGACGTCGGGCGCCACATGGATGTGGATGTCGTACGCGCCGGCGACGATCTCGCGGGCCCGGCGGGATGGTGTCGGGTGGTCGGCCACAACCGCCTCTTACTGTCGACCCGATGCCGCCGCGATTGTTAACAATCTGTACGACAGCCGTCAAGGAGTCGGCGCGGCCACTACCGCGAGGGGGTGCGGCTCCGCCATCGTCCTCGCACGGTCGTGACACGGCTCCCGGCCGGTTCAGAAGTCGTGGGGAGCACTTAGTGCGATCACAGGCGAAAGACGGACGACGATCCGTGATTAGGCCCTCCTGCATCGAAGAAACTCGGGTTACATTCACGGTGCTTCGCCCTCTCTTACCCCCCTGAGCAGACCGAAGGGAGAGGCGTGACTCCTCCGTGCCGTACAGGTCTCCCCGTCCCGATTCCCACGTCGCCCCAAGGCGACGACTCCCCCAGGAGGATCTGATGAGAACGAGAACCGTGATGGCGGCCATCGTTGCCGCGGCGCTCCTCCTGCCGGCCGCCGCCACGAACGCCGCCGCGACCGTCACCGTCACAGGGCCGGTCTCTGGGACGTCCGGAGGCGCGGCCCCGCCGTCCGACGACCAGTTCCAGAAGGTGACGCTGAACGACCATCCGGGCGAACCCATTGACCTGGCCGTGTTACCCGACTCGCGGGTGCTGCACACCACCAGGAGGGGTGAGGTCTGGCTGCACGACCCGAAGACCGGCCTCAACACCCTGGCCGCGCGGCTCGACGTCTACCAGCACGACGAGGAGGGGCTGCAGAGCATCGCCCTCAGTCCGGGCTTCGGCCAGGGGTCGAAGAAGGACGACTGGGTCTACCTCTACTACTCCCCGCCGCTCGACACCCCCGTCGACGACCCGGCCACCCCGGACGTCAACGAGGGCGACGCCCCGCTCACCGGCACTCCGGACGACTTCGCGCCCTTCAAGGGGCTGATCCGGTTGTCGCGCTTCCGCCTCACCGGCGACACGATCGACCTGCGCACCGAGCAGCGCGTCCTCGACGTGCCGGTGGACCGCGGCATCTGCTGCCACGTGGGCGGCGACATCGTGTTCGACGCCCAGGGCAACCTCTACCTGTCGACCGGCGACGACACCAACCCGTTCTCCTCCGACGGCTTCACCCCGATCGACGAACGGCCCGACCGCAACCCGGCCTTCGACGCCCAGCGCAGCTCCGGCAACACCAACGACCTGCGGGGCAAGATCCTGCGCATCAAGGTACGCGCGGACGGGTCCTACTCGATCCCGCGCGGCAACCTCTTCAGGCCCGGCACGCCGCGTACCCGCCCGGAGATCTACGCGATGGGCCTGCGCAACCCGTTCAGGATCGAGCTCGACCGGTCCACCGGCGACCTGTACGTGGGCGACTATTCCCCCGACGCGCGGCAGGCCGACCCCCAGCGCGGCCCGGCGGGCACGGGCAAGTGGACGACGATCCGCAGAGCCGGCAACTACGGCTGGCCGTACTGCGCGACGGCGCGGCTCCCGTACGTCGACCACGACTTCGCGACCGGCGCGTCCGGCGCGGCGTTCGACTGCGCCGCGCCCGTCAACGAGTCGCCGCACAACACCGGCAGGCGCGAGCTCCCGCCGGTCACTCAACCGCAGGTGTGGTACTCGTACGGGCAGTCGGCGGAGTTCCCGCAGCTCGGCACGGGCGGCATCGGCCCGATGGCGGGCCCGGCCCACGACTACGACCCGCGTGACACGCGCGGCCGCACGGCGGTGGGCTGGCCGAAGTACTACGACGGCGTCCCGCTGTTCTACGAGTGGACCCGCGACTACGTGAAGGCGTTCCACCGTGACGGGCGCATCGAGGACGTGCTGCCCTCGCTCGTCTTCGACAACCCGATGGACATGGAGTTCGGCCCCGACGGCGCCCTGTACGTGCTCGAGTACGGCGACGGCTACTTCCAGGAGAACGAGGACGCCCAGCTGGCGCGCTACGACTACATCGGCAACACCGGCAACCACACGCCCGTCCCCGCGGCCACGGCGTCGGTGACGGCCGGCCACGCGCCGCTCGCGGTCTCCTTCACCGCCGACGGCACCACCGACGCCGACGGCGACCGGCTCACCTATGCCTGGGACTTCGACGCCGACGGCCGGGTCGACTCCCGCCGCCCCGAGGCGTCGTTCACGTACGAGGACAACGGCCTGTACCAGGCCACGCTGAAGGTCACCGACCGGCACGGCAGGTCGGCGGCGACGTCGGTGCGGATCGTCATCGGCAACGCCACGCCGGTCGTGGAGCTGGTCACGCCCGTGGACGGGGACCCGTTCGCGTTCGGCGACGTGGTCGAGTTCGAGGTGCGGGTCACCGACGACCAGGAGGTCGACTGCGCCGACGTGACCGTGGACTACATCCTCGGCCACGACGACCACGGTCATCCGCAGACGACGGCCCGCGGCTGCACCGGCTCCATCCAGACGACCGAGCCGAGCGGGCACGATCCGGAGACCGACGAGCTGACCGGCGTCTTCGTCGCCACCTACACCGACCCGGGCGGCGACCTGCCCCCGCTGACCGGCACCGACAGGGTCGTGCTCCAACCCACGCGATAGGAGATCCCCCATGTGCTACGGCTACGGCCCCAGCAGGCGCTCGCTGCTCGCGGCGGGACTCGGGCTCGGGACGGCGGCCATCGCCGGCGCCGCGTCGCCCGCCGCCGCCACGCCGCCCCACCACCACCGCAAGCACCGCATTCCGCCGGGCCAGATCAGCATGCAGCTCTACACGGTGCGCGACGACCTCGCCCAGGACTACGACGCCACCCTCACCTACCTGGCCGAGGTCGGCTATCCCAAGGTCGAGCTGGCGCTCGGCTATTTCGGGCGTACTGCCGCGCAGCTGCGCGCGTTCCTCGACGGGCTCGGCATCCGCTCCACCTCCAGCCACGACAACATCAGTCCGGACGACGCCGCGCTCGACACCAAGATCGAGAACGCCCTGACGCTCGGCCAGTCGTTCATGGTCGTGCCCTACCTGAACTCCGACAGCGAGGACCAGTGGAAGGCCTGGGCCGAGCGCATGAACGTGGAGGCCGCCGCCGCCCGCAAGGCGGGGCTGCGCTACGGCTACCACAACCACGCCCACGAGTTCACCACCGACCTCGGGGGCGGCAGGACGCCCTGGGACGTGCTCACCTCCGAACTCGATCCGCGCCTGGTCCACCTGGAGATCGACCTCTACTGGGCGGTCACCGGCGGCGTCGGGCGCGGTGAGCGCGATCCGGTGCGTTTCACGCTCGACGTGATCCGCCGCGCGCCCCAGCGGGTGCTGCAGTTCCACGTCAAGGACCGGCATCTCGACGGCGACATGGCCGACCTCGGCACCGGGACGATCGACTTCCGGCGCATCTTCGACAAGCACCGGGTGATCGAGTACATCGTGGAGAACGACACCCCGGACGTGACGCCCCGGCGTACGGCGGAGGTCGGCTACCGCTACCTCAGGAAGGTGCGCTTCTGAACCATTCTCAGGTCGATCACCCAATGTGACGATCGGGCACTCCACGTGGATCGGACATGCCCTCTCGGTGACCGTCATCGCCGAGAGGGCATGCCTCTTCCGTATTCGAACGGTCCACTTCGACGAGAAGCCTTCGGTGCAGCGCCAGGGGCTGTTTTGCTCATTCTGAGCCCTGTACGGTGATCGCGACCGGCGCCGCCGACGCGACGGACGGCGCCGGTGTTCCAGGGCGGAGCCATGATGGCGACAAGAGGGCGAGGTTACGCAGCGTGTCCGAAAACGTTTACTCACCTGCGGCCTGAGCCCCGCCCCCAGGCAGCCCTGTCCGGGACCCGCGATCCCGCGCGTCCCGCGTACGCGACCGAAAGAGGAGTGGACTTCACATGCCGATGAACGACGGGCCGGAAGACAACGTGATGAGCAGGCGAGCGCTGGGCCTGGGTGTCGCGGCGGGCATGGGGGCCCTGGCGACCTGGGGAGCACAACCCGCGTCCGCCAACACCGACCCCTCGGTCTTCACCGTCGACGTCAAGGATCACGGCGCCAAGGGCGACGGGGTGATGGACGACTCCGACGCGATCCGGGCCGCGGTGACGGCCGCCATCGCCGGCCGCTCGGGCGGGGTGGTGAAGAAGGACATCTTCTTCCCGCCGGGCAACTACCGGGTGACGAAGAAGGACACCCTGATGTGGTCGCCCACGAACGGCAAGTCCGACCAGGTCTTCGGCTTACGCTTCCGGGGCTGCGGCCCGCGGGTGACGAACATCTTCTTCGACACCGACTTCACCGCCACCTCCGACCCGCGGGAGAACAACCTGATCACGGCGGCGGTGCGGCTGAGGTACACGTATTTCGAGGACATGAGCTTCCGCTCGGAGAACGAGCACAACCGCTTCGCCTATTTCTGGTCGGTCGACGCCCTCGACTCCGACGGGAAGTCGCAGTACCCCGAGTACGGGTTCGGCCAGAACCAGTATTTCGTTTATCGCAACATCGAGTGGAAGGGGAGGTGGGACCGGGTCATCGGCCTGGACGGCGACCACGAGGCCAACAACAACAGCGAGCACCACTTCATCCTGTGCTCCACCGACACCAGGTCGGCCTTCAACGACGCCTTCCTGCACTGCGGGATCTCGGAACCCGCCTCGCGCAACCAGCAGAACCAGTTCCTCAACTACTTCATGCTCTCCTGCAACTTCGCGGTCGCGAAGGGCGACTTCTTCAGGTTCGACAGGGGAGGTTCGATCAACGTGTACGGCGGCTCGTGGTCGATGGTCAACGACTCCCAACTCGGCGTACAGGACATCCGCTACTTCTACATGCCGCTGGCCAACGGCGAGATGAGCGCGACCAGGCTCAACGTCAACGGCGTCAGGTTCGAGCCGAAGAGCGAGAAGCACAAGATCATCGACTGCAACTGGAACAACGGCAGCGTGACGTTCACCTCCTGCTCCGACATGGCCGCGATCCAGCGGTCGAACGCCGCGGACTACAACCTGCACCGGTACGCGGCCACGTCCGGCCGGCTCCCGACCGTCCGGTACCAGGACTGCACGCTCGGCGGCTACCACCTCGTCGACGCCGCGGGCACCTCGCTGTCCCACGGCAAGATGATCTACGAGGGATGCCGCTTCTACCACACGAACACCGCGGTGAGCAGCGCCTCCGGCTCCGCCTTCCTGCGCTACGCGAGCGCGCCGGCCCGCTATGCGTTCCGGGACTCCTGGGCCACGGACGACACGGCCGGCTGACCTGACCGCGACCGGCCGTCGATGCCGGCGAAGGCGTGGCGTACGGCGTCGAGCGTTTCCGCCCGGGCGGGGTCGTCCAGGTGGGCCGGGCCGTAGGTGATGACCGGTTCGAGGACGTCGTAGCCGACGAACTCCAGCATCCCGCGGTGGACGTGGAACAGGAACGCGTCGATGTGCCCGAAGGCACCGTCGGGGGTGAACGAGGACGGCGCGCCGCCCGTGGTGGCCAGCACCACGGCGCGCCGTCCGGTCAGCGCCGCCTCATCGAAGATGCCGAGTTCGCCGCCGAACACCGCGCCCATGACTAAGACGCGATCGATCCACCCCTTGCGTACGGCTGCCACCCTCTGGCGTACAGGTCGATGATCTCGACCGCGTAGCCCTGCGCCTCCAGCGACTCCCGCGCGGGCCCTGGCCCTCCGCCCGTCGCTCACCTGCACTAACACCTATTTTTATGGCAAAGATCGAGATATACCCGCCAAAAGGGCGCATACTGCATTAATGACGTCTCACCGATCCGCACCTCGGCGACGCCTTCCCGGGAGCCCGTTCAACGTCCCCGAAGTCGCCCTTCCTCCGCTCGAAAGCTTCGTCCTCCAGGACAAGGTCAGCCACGACACCTACGGCCTCGGGTCGGTCATCGGGGTCGAGGAGGGCGTCGCCGTCCTGGTCGACTTCGGCGCCGTGACCCGTCGCATCGTCGCGCCGTACCCCAAGCTCTTCAAGCTCTGAGGCCCCGGCCGGACGCGGCCCGGCCTTCATGGTCACGGACAATCGCCGGATTCGGTATCTTGGTCACTTCCGTAACCCCTCGTGCACGGAGAGGCACCACGTGGCCCCTGCCAAGCTCGCCCTCGGCACCCTTCTGACCACGGCGGTCATGGCCACCGGCCTGTCCGCGGGCGCCTCCCCCGCCGCCGCGCGGACCGCGGCCCAGCCGCCGGTCAGCGCCCGGCTCACCGGGTTGCCGCTGTTCAAGGGCTCGGTGAAGATCAAGGGGCAGGCGCAGAAGACCGGCTACTACTGCGCACCCGCGTCCAGCTCGATCGTCCTGCGGATGTTCGGCGTCAAGCGCAGCCAGGACCAGCTCGCCAAGGAGATGAAGACCGACCCGAAGGCGGGCGCCACCAAACGGCAGAACACCCTGTCCGTGCTCAACCGGCACCTCAAGCCGAAGGGCTACACGTTCCGGCTGACCTACGCCAGGAACAGACCCGCCGCGCTGATGCTCCGGGTCTCGCACGCGGTGGGCGTGCTCAAGAAGCCCACGATCCTCGCGGTGCTCGGCAACAAGCTGCCGTGGAGCAAGGCGAGCAGGACCTACGGTCACGCGATCGTGGCCTACGGCTACGACAGGGCGAAGGGCACGATCACCGTCTGGGACCCGAACGTGGCCAAGGGCGCGCTCGGATCCCACGTGATCTCGGCCAAGGCCCTGGCCGCCGTCGTCAACGATCGGCCCGACAGCGGGCTGGGCGGCGTCTACACCCTGTCCAAGCCGCTCCTCCCCCGGTAGGCGCGGCGACAGGTCAGTCGCCCTGCCGTCGCTGGTTCGGCGTGACGTTGATCTGACCGCTGTCGGAGACGATGATCTGGATGCGCCCGTCCTTGACGGCCTGCCACATGACCGCGCCCTGCGGGCCGAGCACGTTCTTCAGGTCCTTGATGGCCTCCAGCTCCGTACGCGCCTTCTCGTTCTTGGCCTTCTGCGCCGTGTTCTCCTCCTGCGCCTGCTGGACCGCGGCCATCGCCTCGCGCACCTTCAGCGGCGGCTGCGGCTGCTGCAGCGTGACCGAGAACTTCTCGAAGAACGCCGTGCCGCCCTGCTCGCGCAGGAACTGCACCATGTAGTCGGCGACCTTCGCCTCCCACTGCTGCTTGGCCTGCGGATCGCGGTACGTCAGCTCGCGCCAGGCGAACTCCTTGCTGGCCGCGTCCAGGGCCCGGTCGAGCGGCTGGCCGATGTAGACGCTGAGCAGTTTGTCCCAGCCCTCGTCGGTGTCGGCCTCGTACTTCAGCCCGATCTGCTCGTGGAACTGCCGCAACGTCTTGCAGTCGCTGGTGAGCGAGAACGTGACGACGCCGGAGACCCGCATCTCCAGCGGGTCCTTCGTCCACATCGTCAGCGGCCCGGCCTCGGCCCCCGGCTTCGTCTTCTCCCCTTGCGGATCGTTGGGGTCGGCGGCGAACTCGAACGTGCGCTGGCCGGCCGGATAGACGTAGCCCTGGTCACCCGGTCCTGACACGTCGCGCACGCCCGGGTCGACGCAGTTCTGGAACGTGGTGTCGGAGAAGACGCCGGCGTCGTAGACGATGCCCTTCTGGTCGGGCTCGGGAGTGGTGATCGAGCACCCGGTGACCAGAAAAGCGGCGATTAAGGATGTCATGACGGTCGTGTACCTCATGCACGATCACGGTAGTACGCATCACGACGACGCTGTGTGACGCTTCGACATCCGTCCACGCATCGGCGCCCTCCCCGGACACCGGTCAGCCGGCGTCGGCCGGCTTGGCGGTGGCCCCGTCGGCGACCATGAAGCCGTAGTCGCCGGGGGCGACGTTGGTGAGGTGCTCACGGCCGAGGACCAGGATGCTCGGCTCGTACGGCGCCCTGATCACTTCGAGCTCCTCCGACGTGTACGGGCTGACGACCGTGGCCAGCACCGTGCCCTTGGGCACCCGCTCGCCCAGCCGCGCCGCGCCGAAGTCCGACAGCACGGTGCCGCCGACGGTGGGCCTGAGCGTGGTCAGCGTGTCGACGACCACCTGGTCCTCCGGCGGCGCCACCGGGTCGCCCGGCAGCATGCCGATGGTGCGCAGGACGTTCAGCGTGCCGTCGACGCCCCGCTTCAGGTAGTGCTCGATGCGCTGGCCGCCGCCGCCGAGCTCGCTGACCATGCAGCGTACGCCCTTCTCCAGCGCCCAGCCGGTGGCCGAGCCGATATAGGGGTGGCCGCGGTAGAGCACGGACGTGCCGTACGCCCGCGACATCTCGGCGCCGGCGTCGTGGAGGTAGGCGTACTCGACGGTGGCGAAGTTGCCGCCCGAGTGGAAGTCGATGAAATAGTCGGCGCCGTCCAGGATCTCCGAGAGCACGGCGGCCAGTTGCTCGGTGACGCTGCCGCCCCGGTCGCCGGGGAAGATGCGGTTGAGGTTGACGCCGTCGAGCGGCGTGTTGCGGGTCAGCGCCTGGTGCGCGTACGGGTTGGCCACGGGCACAGCGACGACGGTGCCGCTGAGCTCGGCGGGGTCGATGGCGTCCAGGAGGCGGCGGACCGTCTCCGATCCCATCGGCTCGTCGCCGTGGATGCCGCCGAACATCACCATGCGGGGGCCCTCGGAGGCGCCTCGCAGGGTGTGCACGGTCAGCTCCAGGCGGTGGCCACTGGCCAGGGTGGTCACCGGGATCCGTTCGACGGTCATGCGGAGGTTCCTTCCTTCACTTTCTCAACGGGTTCTTCAGGGGAGGGGGTCAGGGAGGAGAAGACGCCGGAGCGGGCCAGCAGCACGGCGACGGTCGCGGCGATGGCGAGGGCGGCGACGATGAGCAGGGTGGAGAGCGCGGCCAGCGTCGGGTCCTGAAATTTCTGCATGTAGATGAACATCCAGACCGGCAGCGTGTTCTGGTCGGGCGAGAGCAGGAAGACCGTCATGTCGACCTCGTCGAAGCTCACCACGAACGCGAACAGCGCGGCCGCGATCAGCGCGGGTCTGATCTGCGGCAGCGTGGCCAGCCGGAAGGCCCGCAGCGGCGCCGCGCCCAGGTCCTTGGCCGCCGCGTCGAGGGTGGCGTCGGCCCGCATCAGCGCCGCCGTCACCACGATGACGACGAACGGCAGCACGATCACGGTGTGCGTCACGACCAGCCCGACGACGCCGCCGAACAGGCCCAGCCGGTGCAGGTAGATGAACCCGGCGAAGCCGAAGGCCACCTTGGGCACGACGGTGGGCGAGAGCACGAACGACTGCAACGCCCCGCGCCCCGGCATGCGGTGCCGGACCAGCGCCACCGCGACGGCCGTGCCGATGACCATGGCGAGGACGGTGGCCGCGATCGCCACCTCCAGGCTCAGCAGCGTCGCCGCGCCCAATCCTTCCTGCTCGAAGAGGTTGGCGTACCACTTGACCGACAGGCCCGGCGGCGGCCACGTGCCGTACGAGACGGACGAGAACGAGTTGATCACGATGATGACCAGCGGCAGCAGCACGTACACGTAGACCGCCACGAGCCACACGCTCCAGCCGCGCGCCCCGGAGGAGGCCGCGCCCGCCGCCGTCACCCCGCCCTGCTCGGCCCGCCCGGTACGCCGCTGCAGCCAGCCGAAGACGCCCAGCGCGACGACGGCCAGCGCGAGCAGCGCGTACGACGAGACCGCCGCGAGCGGCCAGTCGACGTTGTTGACGTTGTCGTAGATCTCGGTGGCCAGCACGTTGACCCGTCCGCCTCCGAGCAGGCTGGGCGTGGCGAACGAGCTGATCGACAAGGCGAACACCAGTTGCGCCCCGCCGATCAGGCCGGGCATGGTCAGCGGCAGCGTGACCTTGACGAAGCGCAGGAACGCGCCCGCGCCGAGGTCGCCGGCCGCCTCCCCGAACGCCGGGTCGAGCTGCCCGAGCGACTGGATGATCGGGAACACCATGAACGGCAGCAGGATGTGCACCAGCGCGATCACCACGGAGGAGCGCTCGTAGAGCAGCTCGACCGGGCCGAGCCCGACCGGTTCGAGCAGGCTGTTGAGCACCCCGCTGTCGCCCAGGATCAGCTCCCAGCCGTAGGTGCGGGACACGACGCTGGTCAGCAGCGGCGCGAAGATGATGAACAGCCCGACGTAACGCCAGCGCGACTGCCGCACCCGGTGCAGGGCGTAGGCCGTGGGATAGCCGACGACGGCGGCGGCGACCGTGGTGATCAGGCCGAGCACCACGGTCTCCCCGACGATCTGCCAGTGGTAGCCGCCCGTCAGGAACGTCTGCCAGGTGACGGTGGTGTGCGCGATGTCGGTGCCGTCGGGCAGGTACTGGTGGAAGCTGTATTCGAGCAGGGTGAGCATGGCCCCTGCGAACACACCGGCCAGCAGGACGACGCTGGGCGCCGCCAGCAGGTAGGCCGTGCGATGTCTGCGCATGTCGCCGGGCCTCTCAGATGCGCGAGGCGACGTCGGTTTCCCAGCGTTTCTGCCACTCGGCGTTGTTGCGCCCCACGATGCCGTAGTCGATCTGCTGGAAGCCGTCGCTGGTCGCCTTGCTGAAGGCGGGCAGTCCGGCCAGGTTCTCGGGCAGCTCGGCCTTGGTGTTGGCGGGCACCTCGACGCTGGTCTCGGCCCAGCGGGCGCACCACTTGGGCGAGAGCATCTCGTTGATGATGTCGTGGATGGCTTCGAGCTGGCTCTGCGACTGGCCCGCGACGGCCTGGAGGTTGACCGGCAGCGGGATCGCGCCCTCCTTGGGCACGACGTACGTCAGCGGGGCGCCGGAGTTGATCCACTGTTGTCCGGTGCCGGCGAAGTAGGCGGTCAGCGGCGCGGTGCCGTTGCTGAGCACGTTGAGATACTGCGGGTTCGACTCGACGAGCAGCCGGATCTGCTTGGCCTCGCGCTTCCACAACTCCCAGCCGGGCTCCATGTTCTCCAGGCCGCCGCCGTTGAGCTTGGCGGCCATGTAGACGGCGTACCAGGGGAAGGAGAAGAACGCGACCTTGCCCTGGTGGGCGTGGTTCCACAGGTCGGCCCACGAGCCGGGGGCCTGCGAGATCTCCTGCTTGTTGTAGAGCAGGCCGAGCTGGTCGATGCCGATGCCGATCCCGATGCCGTCGTCGTAGCGGAAGCGCTCGTCGATGTCGGCGGCGTTGCTCATCGCCGAGTAGTCGAGCTTGGTGAACATCTTGTCGTCGGCGCCCTGGACGGAGGTCTGGGCGTTGAAGAAGCCGAAGTTGACCAGCGGCCGGTCGGGCGCGGCCTTCTTCTGGGCCAGCATCTTGGTGTAGCCGACGGAGTTCGACTGCTCGTAGATCTTGAGCTCGACGTTCTTGTGGGAGGCCATGTACTCCTTGGCGAACTCCTTGGGCATCTTGCCGAGGTCGCCGCCGAGGAAGGCGAACATGGTCAGGGTGAGCTTGCCGCCCTTCGACGCGGACGGCGCGGCGGATTGGGGGGACACGCTGCCGCAGGCCGTGGCGAGGGCGAGGCCCGCCGCTCCGGCCGCGGTGCCGAGAAACCGGCGTCGCGAAATATCGGACATACCCGTCATCGAGCTAACTCCCTCAGTGGTCGAGGACGACACCGGCGTCCACGTCCCAGCCGGTCTCGACCTCGTCGCCGACCGTCAGGGTGGATCCGGCTTCTTCGCGCCGTTCGGAGATCACCAGTACGCCGGAGGCCAGACGTACGTGGTATCGCGTGCTCGCGCCCTGGAAGATCACGTCCTCCAGGCGGCCGTGATAGCGGTTGGCGCAGGTCAGGCCCTTGCCGACGGCGACGTGCTCGGGCCGCACGGACACCGCGCGGCCGGGACGCGCGACCTTGACGCCGATGCCCTCCGCCTCCAGCAGGCCGCCGTCGTACGTGCCCTCGTACAGGTTCGTGTCGCCCAGGAAGGTGGCGGTGAACGTCGTGGCCGGCGACCGGTAGAGCTCCGCCGGCGGGCCGATCTGCTCGATGCGGCCCTCGTTCATCACCGCCATCCGGTCCGACATCGTCAGCGCCTCCACCTGGTCGTGCGTGACGTAGACGAACGTGGTGCCCGAGTCGTGCTGGATCCGTTTGAGCGCCTGCTGCATCTGCACCCGCAGCCGCAGGTCGAGCGCGCCGAGCGGCTCGTCGAGCAGCAGCACGGCCGGCTCGTTGGCCAGCGCGCGGGCGATGGCCACCCGCTGCTGCTGGCCGCCGGACAGCTGGGCGGGGTAGCGGGCGCCGTAACCGGCCAGGTCCACCAGGTCCAGCATCGAGCCGACGATCTCGCTCACCTGCCTGGCCGTCCTGCGCCGCAGCTTCGGCCCGAAGGCGATGTTGTCGGCCACGGTCAGGTGCGGGAACAGGGCCAGGCGCTGGAAGACCATGTTCGTGGGACGCCGGTGCGCGGGACGGCCCCGCATCGGCTCGCCCCTGATCAGCACCTCGCCCGAGGTGGGCTCCTCCAGCCCCGCGAGGATGCGCAACGTCGTGCTCTTGCCGCAGCCCGAAGGGCCCAGCATGGAGAAGAACTCCCCTTTGGCCACGGTGAAGTCGACCTGCTCGACGCCCCTGGCGCCGTTGTCGTAGACCTTGCGGATGCCGCGGAGTTCGGCATCGGGCCCGCCGGTCGCCGCTCCGGTCATGTCGCGCTCCTCATTTCCGCGAACGCCTCCTCGGCCGCCTTCAGCAGGGCCGCCACGTCGTCCTCGGTGTGCGCGGTGGACAGCGCCGCGTGCAGCAGCGGCTTGGCCGGCAGCAGGATGCGGTGCTCGCGCGCGACCCGGTGCAGGACCCCGTAACGGGCCGCGTCGGTGGCCATCGCCGTGCGGTAGCCGGTGACCGGCTCCGACAGGAAGTACGGCTGGAAGTGGCCGCCCCCGCCCGCGACCACGGCCGGGACGCCGTACGTGCGCGACAGTTCGGCGAACCCGTCGCGCAGCAGGCCGCCGAGCCGGTCGAGCCGGGCCTGGGCCGAGCCGTCGGCCAGCAGCGGCAGCGCCGCAGCCGCCGCGGCCACCGCCGAGCCGTGCCCGTTGTAGGTGCCGACCCAGCCGACCGGGCCGCCGCTCGACGGGTCGGTGCTGGCCATCAGGTCCGCGCGGCCCTCGACCGCGGCCAGCGGGTACCCGTTGGACAGGGCCTTGCCGTACGTCGTGAGGTCGGGGGTGATGCCGTAGACCTCGCGGGCGCCCCCGGGCGCCAGGCGGAACCCGGTGAGCAGTTCGTCGAAGACGAGCACGATCCCCAGCTCGGCGGTGAGGTCGCGGAGCAGGCGCAGGTAGTCGCCGGTCGCCGGGATGTAGCCGATGTCGATGAGCACGGGCTCGACGACCACGGCGGCCAGGTCGGAGGCGTGCTCGCGCAGCAGCCGCTCGGTCGCGTCCGCGTCGTTGAACGGCAGCACCACCGTGCCCTGCGCCGAACGCGACAGACCGGCGGAGCTGGGGGGCGCGGCCGGCCGGTCGGCGGGCCCGAGCTGGTCGGGGGCGGGCCAGGTCGACACCCACAGCGGGTCGAACCAGCCGTGGTAGGCGCCCTCGGCCTTGGCCACCCGCTCCCGGCCGGTGTGGTGGCGGGCGATCGTGAGCGCGTGCATCAGCGCCTCGGTGCCGGTGTTGGCGAACCTGACCCGGCCGAAGTCCGGGATCATGCCGGCCAGCGTCTCCACCGCGGTCACCGCGGCCTCGGTCTCCACGCCGGTGGTCAGCCCGCGGCTCACCGCGTCGGCGACGGCCGCGTCCACGCCGGGGTGGGCGTGGCCGAGCATCACCGAGGCGTTGCCCATAGTGCAGTCGAGGTACCGCTCACCCTCGACATCCCACAGGTACGCGCCCTCGGCGCGCTGGAAGTAGACGGGGTGCGGCGCCTGGAAGCGGGTGTTGGAATGCACCCCGCCGGGGACGTACCGGCTCGCGCGCTCGTACAGGCTCTGCGACGTGCTCACTTGTTACTCCTGATCTCCAGGGAGAGCCGTTCGACCTCGGCCAGCAGCGCGGGCACGCACGCGTTGGCGTTCTCGCGCGTGAAGCGCGCGGCGGGCCCGGCGATCGAGATGCCGCCCACCGCCTGCCCCGACCGGTCGAGGATCGCGGCGGCGCGACAGCGCAGGCCGACCGCGTAGCTCTCCTCATCGACGGCGAATCCCTCCGTGCGGGCGGTGGCGAGCTCGGCCTCCGCCTCGCGCAGCGCCTCCTCGGCGTGGTCGCCGACGGCGGTGCGCAGCACCTCCAGCCGCCTCCGCGCGGGCAACATCGCCAGCACGGCCTTGCCCATCGCGGAGGTGTGCGGGTTGAGCACGTCACCGACGCGCGCCACGGCCCGCAGCGAGTGCGCGGGCTCCTTCCGCGCCACCAGCACGATCTCGTCACCCACCAGCAGGCCGGCGCTCGCGCTCTCGCCGGTCTGCTCGGCCAGGGCCTCGACGGAGGCCTTCAGCCGGTCGGCGGCGTGCATCTGGTCGAGCGTCCGCACGGACAGGTGCAGCAGCCTCGGCCCGGCGGCGTAGCCGGACCGGTCCAGCTGCACCAGGAACCCGCGCTCGACGAGCAGCGCGACCAGCCGCGACGCGGTCGAGGGCGGAACGCCCGCCGCCGCGGCGATCTCGCCCAGTTGCAGGGGGGCGCGGTCGTGGGTGACCGCGACGTCCAGGACGTCGAGCAACCGGGCGAGGTAGCTGGTACGGGATTCGCTTCCACTCAGTGGAACTGTCTTTGCGTTCATTGGGAGGCCAACTTAGGAACGTCCCTATACGGACGTCAATAGCAGGCCGAAAACCGTTGCTCGACCGTTTTGCCCGGTTCCTCCCGTATCGTCCCTTGAATCTGGACGGAACGAAACCCCTGGCGTGGGGACGACCCCGGCGCGGCCAACCGTGGCGGAGGGGGCGAACATGGTGACCGGAAGGCCTTACAGATCAGGCCTGGCAGTAAGGAAAGACGGGGCCGTCATCACCGTCCGTGACGCTTACCCATGGTTACATTCACGACACGTATGCTGACTATGAGTCAACCCGCCATTCGGGACGAATGTTCACATCTGTTGCTTGAAGTACATCTGCCCCATCGGCATAGTGGACGGACCACAGGCGTACCAGTCGTGACGGGATTCTCGGGGGCCGGTACCAGGTCGCGACTGCCAGCGGCGCATCATCACGCGCGGAATTGGACAAGATGGATGAGCTCGCCCCCACCTCTCCGTACCAAGCTGCTCAGGATTCTGCTGCTCCCGCTCGTGTCCATGGTCGCTCTGTGGGGGTTCATCGCCTACTCCAGCGTGGAGGAGATCGCCGAAGTCTCCCAGACGCAGGACCGCTGGGAGGCCATCGGGTCCCCGTTGTTACAACTGATCGTCGAGCTGCAACGGGAACGCCAGCTGTCGGCTGAGGCGCCGAAGAGCACGGCCACGTACGCGCCCCTGTCGGAGCAGCGGCACGTGACCGACGAGAAGGTCGAACGCTTACGCGAGGTCATCGGCGCCGTCGACGTCGAGTCGTCGGGCGCCGAGACCCCCGCCCAGGTGCAGGCGCTCGTGCAGGCGCTCGACGGGCTGCAGTCCCTGCGGGCCTCCGCCGACGGCGGCGTGCTGGCCCCGCCCCTGACGATCATCCAGGCCTACGACAACCTGATCGCCGTCGCCAACGGGCAGTTCAACGACCGCGACGCGCTGAGCAGCGTCTCCTCCTACCGGGCCGTGCGCGGCATGGCCGCCTACAACGCCACCGCCGAATATCTCGGCCGCGAGCACGCCGTGCTCACCAGCACCATCGTGCAGCGCAAGATGACCGCCACCGACCGTGCCGCGTTCGTCGCCGCCATGACCAGCCGCCGGCTCGTCTTCGCCAACGCCGAACGCGACGCCGGCCCCGAGCTGCGCGCCGACTACGACAAGCTGGTCGACAGCGCCGCCTACAAGCGGCTGGTCGAGGTCGAGGACGAGCTGTTCAACTGGGACACCAACGGGGCGCCGCCGGTGGAGCCCGCCCAGTGGAAGAGCGACGCCGACGCCGTGGTCAACACGATCAACCGCGACACGCAGAAGGAGCTGGCCCGCGCCGCCGCCGAGGCCGAGGGGCAGAAGACCGGCGCCTACTGGCGGATCGGGCTCGTCCTGCTGGTGGGCCTGGCGGCGATGCTCGCGTCGCTGGCGCTGTCGTACCGGTTCGGTCAGTCGCTGATCGACGAGCTCAAGCGGCTGCAGGCCTCGGCGGTCGAGCTGGCCGAGCAGCGGCTGCCCCGGCTGGTCGCCCGGCTGCGCCGCGGCGAGGACGTCGACCCGGCCACCGAGGCGCCCGGCCTCGACTCCGCGGAGACGGCCGAGGTCGACCGCGTGGTCGACGCGTTCTCCGCCGTACGCCGCACCGCCGTCGAGGCCGCTGTGGGCCAGGCGGTCCTGCGCAAGGGCGTCAGCCAGGTCTTCCTCAACCTGGCCTGGCGCAACCAGGCGCTGCTGCACCGCCAGCTCACGCTGCTCGACACCATGGAGCGCCGCGTGGAGGAGCCGGAGGTCCTGGAGGACCTGTTCAAGCTCGACCACCTCACCACCCGCATGCGGCGGCACGCCGAGAACCTCATCATCCTGGCCGACTCCGCCCCCGCGCGCCGCTGGCGCGACCCCGTGCCGCTGTTCGACGTCGTCCGCGCGGCCGTGCTGGAGGTCGAGGACTACACCCGCGTCACCGTCGCGCCCATGCCCGACGCCCCAATGCTCGTCGGCGCGGCCGTCACCGACGTCATCCACCTGGTCGCCGAGCTGGTGGAGAACGCCACAGTCTTCTCGCCGCCCGACACCACCGTGCAGATCCGCAGCATGACGGCGGCCAACGGCTTCGCGATCGAGGTGGAGGACCGCGGGCTGGGGCTGAACGCGGGCCTGCTCCACGAGTACAACGCCCGGCTGGCCGAGCCGCCCGAGTTCGACCTGGCCGACAGCGACAGGCTCGGCCTGTTCGTGGTGTCCAGGCTCGCGGCCCGGCACGGCGTCAAGGTCTCGCTGCGCCCCTCGCCGTACGACGGGACCACCGCGATCGTGCTGCTGCCCACCGTCCTGCTCGCCGGCTCCACCGCCCCCTCCGTCACCCCGGGCGACCGGACGGGCAGGCCCGCGCGGGCGCTCGGCACGGCGCCGTCCGGCACGCTCTCCGGTGTCGTCTCCGCCGCTCCCGAGCGGCCGGACGCGGTCAACGGCCGGCACGCCGACCCGGTGGAGAACTCCCCCGAGCCGGCGCCGGGCACCTGGTTCGAGGCCGTGCCCGCGCAGAGGAACGGCGAAGCCGGCCCGCCGGTGACCCGTCCGGCACGGCAGTTCTCCCCCACCGCGTCCCAGCCGCCGGGGCCCTCCGTCGAATGGAGCGTCACGGTGCCGGCTCAGGACGCCGACGAAGACCTCGACGGGCTGCCGATGCGGATACCGCAGGCAAGCATGGCTCCCCAGCTGCGTTCCACCGGAGGCCCCGCGCGGCGCCCGGTATCGGCGCGCTCGCCTGAGGAACTCGCACAACTCATGTCGTCCATGCAGCAAGGCTGGCGGCAAGGACGCCGCCAGGTCGAGCACGGAGCCGACATGTGGAACCGAAAGGACGACCATCCCGATGCCCGACCCCAGAAGTGAACTGAGCTGGCTCCTCGACGACCTCACCCAGCGAGTCCCCGGCATCCGGCACGCCATCGTGCTGTCCTCCGACGGGCTGGCCATGGGAGGTTCCCGGGAGCTGACCCGGGAGGACGCCGAGCACCTGTCCGCCATCTCCGCCGGCAGCCACAGTCTTGCCATGGGCGCGGGACGGCACTTCGGCCTGGGCGGCGTACGCCAGACCATCATCGAGATGGAGGGTGGTTTCCTGTTCGTCACCGCGGCCGGCCAGGGCGCGCGGCTGGCCGTGCTCGCCGCGGGCGACGCCGAGCTGGGCATGGTCACGTACGAAATGGCGCTCATGGTCAAGAGGGTCGGCGAGCACCTCTCCGCGCAGCCGAGAGGAGCGGCACCGGCACCCGCCTGGAACGGCTCACGACCGTGACCGGGCAGGATCCCGGGCCGCTGATCCGGTTGTACGGCCTGACCGGGGGAAGGGCGCGCCCGCAGGGCGAGACGTTCGACCTGGTGGCCATCGTCACGACGGTCGGCGGCCCGCACACCCTCGCGGACCTGATCCCGGAGTATCGCGCCGTGTTGTCGGTGTGCCGCAGGCCCACGCCGGTGGCGGACGTCGCGGCGCACCTCCGGCTGCCGCTGAACGTCACCCGGGTCATCCTGGGTGACCTCCGGCGGGAGGGTTTCGTCACCATCGAGCGCCCGCGCCCGGTCGCGCAGACGATCGACGAACACATCTACAGGGAAGTGCTGGATGGACTACGCAGCCTATGAGCCGGGGGCGACCGCGGTCACCTCGGCTCTGGCCATCAAGATCCTCATCGCGGGCGGGTTCGGCGTCGGCAAGACGACCATGGTGGGCACGATCAGCGAGATCCGGCCGCTGCACACCGAGGAACTGCTGAGCGAGCGCGGCGTCGGGGTGGACGACGTCTCGGGCGTGGAGTCCAAGAGCACCACGACCGTGGCGCTGGACTTCGGCCGCATCACCATCCGCGAGGGGTTGTGGCTCTACCTGTTCGGCACCCCGGGGCAGGACCGGTTCTGGTTCATGTGGGACGAGCTGGCGCTGGGCGCGCTCGGCGCGGTCGTGCTCGCCGACACCCGACGCCTGCAGGACTCGTTCCCCGCCGTGGACTACTTCGAGCAGCGCGGCATCCCGTTCGTGGTCGGCGTGAACTGCTTCGACGGCGCCCGCCGCCACGACCCGGCCAAGGTCAGGCGGGCGCTCGGGCTGCACGCGCACGTGCCGATCGTGCTCTGCGACGTGCGCGACCGCGCGTCGGTCAGGGACGTGCTCACCACGCTGGTGACGTACGCGGTGGAGGGCGCCGGGCACGCGATGCCGTGAACGGCGCAGGGGCGGGATCAGAGCAGCTCGACGTGGTCGCGGTAGGGGTCGAGCCGGTCGTCGGAGACGTCGAGCTCGGTGACCATCAGGTCGATCCCGTCCCAGGGCAGGCAGCGGGCGGCGGCTCCGGTGCCGAGCTTCTGCGAGTCGACCGCCATGACGACGTGCTCGGACAGCTCGGCCATGAGCCGTTTGATCTCGCACTCCTCCGCGCTGAACTCGCTGGTGCCGAAGTGCGGGTCGATGGCGGCGGCGGACAGGAACGCCCGCGCGAACGAGAACTGTTTCAGCGTCAGTGAGGCCAGAGGGCCGACGAGGCTGCCCGCGTTGGGGTCCTTCTGACCTCCGGTCAGGTAGGCGTGCACCCGCGGGTTTCTCGTCAGGGTCAGGAACGTCTCGATCCCGTCGGTGACGACGGAGAGGTTCTCGGCGGGAGGCATCGAGCCGGCCAGCACGGCCAGCGTCGACGAGGCGTCCATGCAGATGCCGACCCCGCCGGAGGGCACCAGGCTGGTCAGCTTCCGCGCGATCTCCTCCTTGGCCCGCCAGGCCCGGCTCTTGCGCGCCTCGAAGGGCTGCGCCGAGCTGACGGCGCCGCCGCGCACACGGCGGACCAGACCTTCGTCCTCCAGAGCCTGGAGATCCCGCCGGATGGTCATGGTGCTGACCTCGAAGCGGGCAGCCAGGTCTTCGATGCGCAGACTGCCGCTGGACGACAGCAGCTCGGCCAGCGCCTGGCGCCTGCTCTCCAGGTCCACGCTGCTCCTGACGCCCATGCCGGCTTCGCTCTCCTCTGTTGTTCAGTCTTGTCAACTTCACACACGCAGTCTCGTCAGGAGACAGCATGGGATCGCTGGCGAGTGAACGATAGATGATCCGGCCGCCTTGTTCAAGGCCGCGTAATGCCGCCTTCTCCTGGTCAGCACGGCGCAGGTCACGTTCCATGCGAGAGGTATCGAATGGGTAACACACCCTTGACACTGGGATGTCGCTTCGTGTGATGTTCACACAAGCAAACAACAAGGGATCTCGCTCGGAACCCGTCGGGCGAGCGCCGGCCACCCTGACCTGGATCGGCTTCTCGCACCCGGCACCTTCCGTCCGCGTCCGGACCCGTTCCGGACGGCCGCCGCCCTCCGGGTGGGCCCCCGACCGAACACCGAGCCGTCAGGCCGGGACTGGAGATCAGTCGTGCAAGATGTCGCATTGGAGTGCCGGGATCTGGCCAAGGCATTCGGCGGCGTGCCCGTGCTGAAAGGCGTCTCCCTTGCTCTCGAGGCCGGTTCCGTCACCGCCCTCGCCGGGGAGAACGGCGCGGGCAAGTCGACGTTGATGAAGATCGCGTCCGGCCAGGTCAAGCCGGACGGAGGCCAGGTGCTGGTCGGCGGCGAGCCGCTGCCCCACGGCGACCCGCAGGCGGCCCACCGCAGCGGAGTGGCGATCATCCCCCAGGAGCTCGCGCCGATCATGGACATGACGGTGTACGAGAACCTGTTCATCGGCCGGGAACTGCGCACCCGGGCAGGGCTGCTCGACCGGCGGGGGATGGCGCGCAGGGCCCGCGAGCTGCTCGACGTCTTCGGCGTGGAGATCGACCCGCAGGCGACCATGCGGCGCCTGCCGGTCGGCCTGCGGCAGCTCGTCGAGATCGTCAAGAGCACGAGCGGGGGCGCGCGCATCCTGCTGCTGGACGAGCCCAGCTCGGCCATCTCCGACCGCGAGGTCGAACGGCTCTACGCCGTCATCGGCAGGCTGCGCGAGCAGGGCGTCGCCATGCTCTACACCACCCACAAGATGGAGGAGATCCGCGCCCTGGCGGACAGGGTGGTCGTGCTGCGCGACGGAGGGCTGGTCCTCGACCGGCCGATCGGCGACATCACCGACGACGAGATCGTGCACGCCATGATCGGGCGCGAGCTCCAAGGTTTCTTCCCCGACCTGCACGCGCCGGGTGACGAGGTCGCCCTCCAGGTCAGCGGGCTGCACGTCAGCGGCTATCCGCGGCCGGTGGACCTGACCGTGCGCCGCGGCGAGATCCTCGGTCTGGCCGGACTCGTGGGGGCCGGCCGGACCGAGCTCCTCGAAGCGATCTTCGGCGTGCGCAGGAGCACCGCGGGGACCGTCACCGTCGCCGGCCGGCCCGTCAAGCGCAACGCCCCCGCCGCCGCCATCACCGGCGGCATGGCCCTCGTCCCCGAGGACCGCAAGGGAGCGGGGGCCGTGCTGACCATGAACGTGCTGGACAACGGCTCCCTGCCGCGCCTGTCCCGCTTCACCGTCGCCGGCTGGTTGCGGCAGCGCAGCCGCAGCCGGCAGGTCGGCGCGGCCATGGAGTCGGTCAAGCTGCGCAGCCGCGGACTGTCGCAGCAGGTCGGCACGCTGTCCGGCGGCAACCAGCAGAAGGTGGTCCTCGCGCGCTGGCTGACCGGCAACGTCAACGTGCTGCTGCTCGACGAGCCCACCCGCGGCGTCGACGTCGGCGCGCGCAGCGAGATCTACCGCATCATCACCGAACTCGCGGCGTCGGGCATGGCCGTGGTCATGGCCTCCTCCGACATGCCCGAGATCCTCAGCCTGGCCCACCGGGCGCTCGTCATGCGAGGAGGAGGGGTCGCGGGCGAACTCACCCGCGAGGACCTGTCCTCGCCCCACGTCCAGGACCTGATCTTCAGGTACGCCGCCGGACTGAACCCGGACAGCGCCCCCGCGCCCCGACACACCGAGAAGGAGGGCCGATGACCACGCAGGAGTCAGCCCAGGAGCCCACGACCCCGGGCGGAGCGGCCGCGCGGCTCCTGCCCTGGCGCTTGTCCGGACCATGGATCCGCGACCAGCTGATCCGCCACTCGATGGTGGTGGTGATGCTCCTGATCATCGCCTATTTCAGCTACCGGAGCGCCCGGTTCGGAACGCTGGACAACCTCCAGACGATCGCCATCGCCGCCGCACCCTTCGCGCTCATCGCGCTGGGCCAGACGCTGGTCATCCTCACCGGCGGCATCGACCTGTCCGTGGGCAGCATCATCGCGCTCAGCGCCATGACCGCGGCCTACACGGTAAAAGATCATCCGGAACGGCTCTGGCTGGCCCTGCTGGTCGCCATGCTCGTCGGGCTCGCGGCGGGAGCGGTCAACGGCTTCCTGGTCTCGAAAGTGAACGTGCCACCGTTCATCGCGACGCTGGGCATGCTGACCACGGCGTCCGGGCTGGCGTACGTCGTGGGCCAGGGCGCGCCGATCAACGGCCTGCCGCAGAACTTCGGCGAGATCGCCAACAACCAGATCCTCGGCCTGCAGATCCCCGTCGTGGTGATGATCGTCGGCATCGTCGCGCTCGCCCTCATCATGAAGCGGACCTCGTACGGGATGCGCGTCTACGCCGTGGGCGGCAACCCCGTGGCGGCGCAGATCGCCGGCGTGAAGACCACCCGGATCCTGTTCAGCGTCTACGCGCTCAGCGGGCTGCTGGCCGGGTTGTCCGGCGTGATGCTCGCGTCCAGGGTCATCTCCGGCCCGCCGAACCTCGGCCAGGGGTACGAACTGGACGCCATCGCCGCCGTGGTCATCGGCGGCGCGAGCCTGCTCGGCGGCCGGGGCAGCATCCTCGGCACGGCGCTCGGCCTGTTCCTGATCCAGACGCTGAACAACGGCCTCGACATCCTCGTCGTCCCCGCCTACTGGCAGAGCGTGATCAAGGGAGCGCTCATCGTCGCCGCGGTCACCGTGGACGTCTGGTCCGCGAAACGCAGGGGCTGACGCCCCACCTCCCCTACAGACCTGCACGAAACGCACCAATGGAGTCTCCATGCGCATGAAAAGCTTGCGTGCCGTCGTCCTCGCCGCCGCGAGCGCGACCCTGCTCGCCACCTCCGCCTGCGGTGCGGGCGACCCCAACGCCGGCGCGTCCGGCGAGGGCAAGCTCCGCGTCGGCATCAGCGTCTACGACATGTCGTCCTTCATCACCGCGGGCAAGGCCGGCATCGACGCCTACGCCAAGGCCAACGACATCGAGGTCCTCTGGAACTCGGCCGGCCTGGACGTCAGCACCCAGGCCAGCCAGGTCGACCAGTACGTCAACGCCGGCGTGGACGCCATCATGGTCGTCCCCGTCCAGGCCGACTCGCTGGGCCCGCAGGTCGCCGCGGCCAAGGCGAAGAACATCCCGTTCCTCGCCGTCAACGCCGGCCTCGACAGCAAGGAACTGGCCGGCACCGTCCTGCCCGACGACGTCAAGGCCGGCGAGCAGGAGATGCAGATGATGGCCGACGAGCTCGACGGCAAGGGCAACATCGTCGTCCTGCAGGGCCCGCTGGGCCAGTCGGGCGAGATCGACCGTACCAAGGGCATCCAGAACGTCCTGGCCAAGTACCCCGACATCAAGATCCTCGCCAAGGACACGGCCAACTGGAAGCGTGACGAGGCCGTCAACAAGATGAAGAACTGGCTCTCCAGCTTCGGCGACAAGATCGACGGGGTCGTCGCGGAGAACGACGACATGGGGCTCGGCGCCCTGCAGGCCACCCGCGAGGCCGGCGTCAAGATCCCGATCGTCGGCGTCGACGGCATCGAGGACGGCCTGAACGCCGTCAAGAGCGGCGACTTCATCGGCACGAACCTGCAGCACGGCACCGTCGAGCTGGCCACCGGCCTGGCCGTGGCCGCCAAGATCGCCAAGGGCGAGGAGGTCGACAAGAACCCCGTCTACCTGATGCCCAAGGTCACGAAGGACAACGTGGACACCTACATGGAGCACGTGGTCACCAAGAAGGACCAGTTCCTCCAGCAGTTGCCGGCGCTGATCGAGGCGAATCTCAAGACCGGCGACATCGCCAACGAGGAGACGGCCAAGTAGGCCGGTCCGAGCAACGAGGAGATCCTCCATGACGACGATGCGGGCAGCGGTCCTGCGTGACATCCGGCACCTGGCGATCGAGGAGCGGCCCGTCCCCGAACCCGGCCCCGGAGAGGTGCTGGTGCGGGTCGACGCGGTGGGCGTGTGCGGCTCGGACGTCCACTACTACCAGCACGGCCGCATCGGCGACTTCGTGGTGGAGCGGCCCATGGTGCTCGGCCACGAGTCCGGGGGCGTCGTCACCGCCGTGGGGCCCGGCGTGGACGCCTCCCGGATCGGGCAGCGCGTCTCCGTCGAGCCCGGCGTACCCGACCTCACCTGCCCGGAGTGCCTCGCCGGGCGCTACAACCTCTGCCCCGGCATGCGGTTCTTCGCGACGCCGCCGATCGACGGCTCGCTCGCCGGGTACGTCACCGTGCACGCGGCCTTCGCCCATCCCGTGCCCGACTCGATCTCGGACGACGCCGCCGCGCTGCTGGAGCCGCTGTCGGTCGGGGTCTGGGCCTGCCGCAAGGGCCGCGTGGGCGCGGGAAGCCGCGTCCTCATCACCGGCGCGGGACCCATCGGGCTGGTGGCGACGCAGTGCGCCCGCGCCTTCGGCGCCACCGAGATCGTGGTCGCCGACCTGAACCCGCACCGGCTCAAGCTCGCCCGTGACCTGGGCGCGACCGCCACCGTCGACGCCGGGGACACCCCGCTCGGCGAGACGGGGATCGAGCCCACGGTGCTGCTGGAGTGCTCCGGCCACCCGGGCGCCACGACCGACGCGCTGCGCACCCTGGGCAGGGCGGGCCGCGCCGTGCTGGTCGGGATGGGCGACGACGGGCTGCCGCTGCCGCTCACGTTCGTCCAGAGCCGGGAGATCGAGGTCACGGGCACGTTCCGCTACGCCAACACCTGGCCCGCGGCCATCGCGCTCGCCGCCTCCGGCCGGGTCGACGTCGACAGCCTCGTCACCGGTCACTTCCCCCTCGCGGAGTCGGAGGCGGCGCTGCTCGCCGCCGAACGCGACCCGCTCGCCGTCAAGTCCGTGATCAACCCCCAGCGCTGACACGCAGGCGCGCCCACCCGTCGCGACCGAAGGGACAACCTCAATGACCCGTCTGTACGACGACCCCGCCACCTTCACCGACGACATGCTCGCCGGGTTCCTCGACGTGCACCGCGACACCGTGACCGGCGTGCCGGGCGGCGTCGTACGCGCCGCGGAGACCCCGCCCGGCAAGGTCGCGGTCGTCGTCGGCGGCGGCTCCGGGCACTACCCCGCCTTCTGCGGCGTGGTCGGGCCCGGGTTCGCCGACGGCGCCGTCGTCGGCAACATCTTCACCTCGCCGTCGGCGCAGGACGCGTACTCGGTGGGCAGGGCCGCCGCCGGCACCGCCGGCCTGCTGTTCTCCACCGGCAACTACGCCGGCGACGTCATGAACTTCACCCTCGCCCAGCAGCGGCTGAACGAGGAGGGCATCGACACCCGCGTGGTGTTCGTGACCGACGACATCGCCAGCGCGCCCGCGTCCGAGGCCGGGCAACGCCGTGGGATCGCCGGCGACTTCGTCGTCTTCAAGGTCGCAGGGGCCGCCGCCGAGGAGGGTTACGACCTCGACGAGGTCGAGCGGGTAGCCCGCCACGCCAACGACAGGACCCGCACGCTCGGGGTGGCCTTCGCCGGGTGCACCATGCCCGGCGGCACCGAGCCGCTGTTCGCCGTACCTGCCGGGCGCATGGGCGTGGGCCTCGGCATCCACGGCGAGCCCGGCGTCGGCGAGGACGCGCTGCCGCCCGCCGCCGAGCTGGCCCGGCGGCTGGTGTCCGGCGTGCTGGCGGAGAAGCCCGCCGGCTCCGGCGACCGGGTGACCGCGATACTGAACGGCCTCGGCACCACGAAGTACGAGGAGCTCTTCGTCGTCTGGCGTACCGTGGCCGCGCTGCTCGCCGAACAGGGGCTCGAGGTCGTCGCGCCGGAGGTGGGCGAGCTCGTCACCAGCCTCGACATGGCCGGGTGCTCCCTGACCCTGGTCTTCCTCGACGACGAGCTGGAACGGTTGTGGTGCGCGCCCGCCGACTCCCCGGCCTTCCGCAGGGGCCGCGTGGAACCGCGCACGGCGGCCCTGCGCAGGGCGGCGCCCGGTGCCGCCGGGGCACGCGATCAGCCCGGCGGACGCCCGGACGCCCTGGACGCGCACCAGGACCAGCCGTCCGGGACCGCGCACGAGGACCAGCCGTCCGGGACCGCGTATCCACCCGGCTCGCCCGCCTCCCGCGCCTGTGCCCAGGTCGCCGTCTCGGCGCTCGAGGCGGTGGCCGCCGCCATGGCGGGGGCCGAGACCGAGCTGGGCCGCATCGACGCGGTGGCCGGCGACGGCGATCACGGGCGCGGAATGGTCAAGGGCTCGTCCGCCGCGTTCGCCGCCGCCCGTGAGGTGGCCGCAGCGGGGGCCGGGGCACGGGCGGTCCTGGTGGCGGCGGGCGAGGCGTGGGCCGCGAAGGCCGGCGGCACGTCGGGTGTGCTCTGGGGCGCCGTGTTGTGCGCCGTCGGCCAGAACCTGGGCGACGACCGCGAGAAGATCACCGGCACCGACGTCGCGGACGCCGTCGCGGCGGGGCTGAAGGCGCTGCTCGACCTCGGCAAGGCGCAGCCGGGTGACAAGACGATGGTCGATGCTTTCGTGCCGTTCTGCGAGGCGCTGACCGAACACGTCGGCTCCGGGGCTGAGCTGGCCGCCGCCTGGCGGGAATCCGCGCGGGCGTGCGAGTCCGCGGCAGGGGCGACCGCCGGGCTGCGTCCCCGGGTGGGCCGGGCGCGTCCCCTCGCCGAACGCAGCGTGGGGACCCCGGACGCGGGCGCGACGTCGCTCGCCCTGTGCGCCCTCGCCGTCGCGGACGTGCTGGAACACGCCCGCTGAGTCGTACGAAGAGGAAGGGATGGGGGGCCATGCCTCACCAATGGCGGATCATCGTCGGTTCCGACGATGCCGGCCTGGAGTACAAGAACGCCCTGAAGGCCGACCTGGAGGAGGACGCCAGGGTGGCCGAGGTCGTCGACATCGGGGTCGGGGCCGACGACACGACACCGTACCCGCACATCGCCGTCACGGCGGCCCGGATGGTCGCCGCCGGCGAGGCCGACCGCGCGCTGCTGGTGTGCGGCACCGGGCTGGGGGTCGCGATCAGCGCCAACAAGGTGCCCGGCATCCGCGCGGTGACGGCCCACGACAGCTTCTCCGTCGAACGGTCCGTGCTGAGCAACAACGCCCAGATCCTCTGCTTCGGGCAGCGGGTCGTCGGCCTCGAACTGGCCCGCCGCCTGGCGAGCGAGTGGCTCGGCTACCGCTTCGACGCCAACTCCAGCTCGGCGGCCAAGGTCAGGACCCTGCTGAAGTACGAGTCGGGACACGACCTGGCCGACCAGGCCGAGACGTTGCGGCTGGGTGAGGAACTGGTGCACTCGTCCCTCGGCACCGCCGACGAACAGGACAAGCAGGCCGTACAGACCAACAGCGAGGAGCAGTGCTCATGACGGCAGCGGACAAGGACCTCGACCTCACGTTCGGGCTGGAGGGCAGGGTGGCGCTGGTGACCGGCGGCGCGTCGGGCATCGGTGCGGCCGTCGCCGCGACGTACGCGGCCAGGGGAGCCCGGGTCGCCGTGGTCGACATCGACCACGAGGCCGCCGGGTCGAAGGCGAAGGAACTCGGGCCGGGTCACGCCGGGTTCGCGTGCGACGTGGCCGACCCGGAGGCGGTCAGGGCGGCGACCGGCGCGGTCGTGGACGCCTACGGCCGCATCGACATCCTGGTGAACAGCGCCGGTGTCGCGATCCTGGCCCCGGCCGAGGAACTCGACGTCAGCGCGTTCGACCGGACGATCGACATCAACCTCAAGGGCACGTTCCTGATGTGCCAGGAGGTCGGCAGGCACATGCTGGCCGCCGGCCGCGGCAAGATCATCAATCTGGCGTCGCAGGCCGCCACCGTGGCTCTGGACCAGCACGCCGCGTACTGCGCCAGCAAGTTCGGCGTGGTCGGCCTGTCGAAGGTGCTCGCCTCGGAGTGGGCGGGGCGCGGGGTGACGGTCAACACCATCTCCCCCACCGTGGTGCTCACCGACCTGGGGCGCAAGGCGTGGGAGGGGCCGAAGGGCGAGGCGTTGAAGGCGCAGATCCCCACGGGCCGCTTCGCCCTCCCCGGGGAGATCGCCGCCACGGCGCTGTTCCTCGCCTCGGACGGCTCCGACATGATCAACGGCGCGGACATCCTCGTGGACGGCGGCTACACGATCCGCTGACCACGCCTTTTCGGCGTCACCGCACCCGCCGTGCCACACCACCCCGAGGGGTACGGCGGTCACGCAGGCGGGGAGAGCTGCCCGCGTACCCATGCGGGATCGGGGTTGACGTGTGCCTGGCCCGTCACCACGACGGTCGGCACCGTCTCGTTGCCGTTGGCGGCCGCCCTCACCGCCGCCGCACCGTCCGGGTCACGCCAGATGTTCACCCAGTGGACCCGGTGGGCGTTGCGGCCCAACCGGATCCGCAGGCGCAGGCAGTATTTGCACCCCGGCCTCCAGTAGACGATCGGCCGGCCGTCGACCGCGCTGCGGCGCTGTGCCTCCACCGCGGCGATCGACCGCGGAAAGACCAGCGACGAGTGCATGACGGCGAGGAGCCCGAACACCAGCAGCAGAGCGACGGCCGCGCCGGGAGCACCGCTGGACACCTGGACGACCGCCGCCAACACGCCGCAGACCGCGAACACCATCGGCAGGGCCCAGGCGCGCGTCATGCAAGGCAGGCTACCGGCATCGTGGGGCATACGGGTCGCCCAGTAAAGTGCACATGATGCGCAGTTGTCAGCGACGAGGGGCGGCCATGACACCGGCGATCGATGATCCGCACAACGCGCGCAGCCGGCGCACCCGCGACGCCCTGCTGGCGGCGACCAGGGAGATCCTGGAGCGTGAGGGGTTCGACGCCCTGACGATGGCCGAGGTCGCCGCACGCGCGGGCGTCTCCCGGCGCGCGGTCTATCTGCACTTCCACTCTCGTACCGACCTGGTGACCGCGTTGTTCGGGCACGTGGCCGGGCGGGAAGGGCTGGCGGAGTCGCTGGCCGAGGTATGGAAGGCTCCCGACGCGGCGGAGGGGCTGCGGGCGTGGGTACGCCACCTGGTCCGCTATCACCCGCGGCTGACCGCGATGAACCACGCGCTGAGCCGGGTCGACCCCCACGACGCCGACGCCGCCCGGCACAAGGAGACGGTCGCGACCGCCCAGATGGACAACTGCCGCCGCATCGCCGCCCGCCTGGCCGACGAGGACCGGCTGGCGCCCCCGTGGACCGTCGACACGGCGGCCGACATGCTCTGGAGCCTGATCGCGACCGACCTGTTCGACCGCATCATGGTCGATCGGGGCTGGCCGGAGGAGCGGGTCCTGGAGCATCTGCTCGTGCTCTACGAGTCGACGTTCGTGCGCTGAGCGGCGGGCCGCGGTCCGGGGTTCCGTACGGCCGGAAATCCCACGCTTAAGGACGACTTGTCCAGATTTCCTTGCGTTGAACTTCTCGCGCTATGTACTTTACGAACTGCACAGCATGAGAAGTTTTCGGGGAGCCTGGGCACATGAACGGAGAGACACCGCGGAACCGGTGGTGGCTGGTGGCCGCCAGCGGGATCGCCGTGTTCATGACCCAGCTCGACGCCACCGTCGTCAACGTCGCCATCCCCACCATCCAGGAGGAGATGGGCATCGGGCCCAGCCTCGCCCAGTGGGTGGTGCTGGCGTACACGCTGCCTCTGATCGCCCTGACCGTGCCGAGCGGCCGCTGGCTGGACGGCGTCGGGGCGCGTACCGCCCTGGTGCTGTCCGTCTCCGGCTTCGGCGTCGCCAGCGCCCTGGTCGGGCTGGCGCCCGGCATCGTCTGGCTGGTCGTGGCGCGGGCCTTGCAGGGCGCGTTCGGCGCGGTGTTGCTGGCGCTGATCTCCCTCCTGGCCACGATCGCGGTACGCGAGCAGGCCCGCGGCAGGGCGATGTCCCTCGTGCTGTTGCTGGGCGGCCTGGGCGGGATGAGCGGCCCGGTGCTCGGCGGCCTGCTCATCGAGACGCTGGGCTGGCCCTGGATCTTCTATCTCAACGTGCCCGCGTGCGTCCTCGTGATCGCGATCGGGATGACACAGCTTCCCCCTGGCGGCCGGCCGCACCTGCCCGACCGGGCCTGGGTCGCCGAGGCCGGGCTGCTCGGCGCCGCCGCCGTGGCCCTGCTGCTCGCCCTGTCACTCGCGGGCGGATCAGGCGCCGGCTGGGTGGCGCTGGCGGCGGCCGCGGTGCCGTTCATGCTGGTGTGGCTCCGGCTGCCGGGCAGCCGGCCCGTCGTGGACCTGCTGCGCGCACCCGGGGTGGCGGCCCCGCATCTGGCGCTGCTCGCCGAGATGGCGGCCGTGATGGCCGTGCAGTTCCTGGTCCCGTTCCACCTGCAGCGGGTCGCGGGGGTCGCGCCCGCGCAGATCGGACTGACGATGCTGGCCTTCCCCGTGGCGATGTTGCTGACCGGTCCGGTCGGCGGCGCGCTCGCCGACCGCTGGGATGCCAGGCGGGTGGCCCGCCTGGGCACGGTGCTGGTGACCGCCGGCATCGCGCTGATCATCCCGCTCGGCTCCGGCTGGGGCCCGGCCGACCTGGCCTGGCGGCTGGCCGTCGTGGGGGCGGGCGCGGGCCTGTTCGCCGGCCCCGACCAGGCCATGGCCATGGCCGCCACACCTCGCCTGCTGCTCGGCACCACCGCCGCGACGACGAGCCTCGCCCGCCAACTGGGCGTCGCGCTCGGCCCGGCGCTGGCCACGGGCGTATGGGCCCTCGCCGGCTACGAGCCGCAGGGGATGCGCCTGGCCGTCGCACTCGCCACGGCGCTGGCCTGCGCCAGCGTACTGGCCCTGACCTGGCCGGCCCGCCGGCCGACGCTTCGCACGACACAGTAAGGAAAAACGATGCGCGAACCCGTCAAGACCTCCGTGATCTACTACAGCTCGACCGGCAACGTGCACGCGCTTGCCACCGCACTCGCCGAGGGCGCGGAGAAGGCCGGCTCAGAAGTGCGCCTGCGCAAGGTGGCCGAGCTGGCCCCGCCCCAGGCCATCGCGGGCAACCCGAAGTGGGCCGAGCACGTCGAGAACACGCGCGACGTCGCAGAAGCGAGCCTGGACGACCTGCTCTGGGCCGACGCGGTGCTGCTGGGAACGCCGACGAGGTATGGCGCCATGGCCAGCCAGCTCAAGCAGTTCATCGACATCACCGGGCCGGTATGGCAGCAGGGGCTGCTGGCCGACAAGGTCTATGGCGCCTTCGGCTCGGCCGGCACACGACACGGCGGGCACGAAAGCACACTGCTCTCGCTGCACACGATCTTCTACCACTGGGGCGGCATCATCGTCCCGCCCGGATACACCCACTCCGTCCAGTTCCAGGTCGGCACGCCGTACGGCACCACCCACCTCGACAGTGACGGCGAGCCCGGCGAACTGGCCCTGGAAAGCGGCCGCTACCAGGCGCGGCGCGCGGTGGAGACGGCGGCGAAGCTCAAAGCGGCCCGCGTCCCATCGTGATCACCGGAGCGCCCGACTGCGGGCGGCGGGCGGCCGTGAGTGCGCCGCCCGCCGCCCGTACGTCACTCGCGGCGTTTGCCGTACATGCCGACCGACAGCGACACGCCCAGGGCGGCCAGGGCGACCTGGATGCCCAACTCGATCCAGTCGATGCCGCCGGTGTCGGCGACCCCGAGGGCCGCCGCGATGGCCGTGCCGATCAGCGCGGCGACGACGCCGATCACGATGGTCAGCCAGATGGGGATGCGTTGCCGCCCTGGGATGACCAGTCGTCCCAAGGCGCCGATCACGATGCCGATGATGAGACCGGAAATGATGCCGGTGATCTCCACGCTGAACTCCCGAAACTCGGTGGTCCGCCTGCCTGCTCAACGATCCTGCGGCGGCGGCGGTTCCTCCGGCCGCGCAGGTTGTGCGCGCGTGGCCAGATCGAACAGGGTCGTCAGCTCTCTGGCGTAGCCGGTCAGGTCGAGGTCGGGTGCGCTCTGCAGCAGGAAGGGCAGGCCGTCGATGCTCCGCTGGATGGTCGCGGCCATGACGAACGTGTCGAAGTCGCGGAACTCGCCGTTGGCCTGACCCTTGCTCAGGATGGACTCGACGTGGCCGACGACGTTGCGGTCGTTGTCGGGATTGTAGAAGCGGCTGCCGCCCTCGATGGTGCGGAGATTCAGGAAGATCGCCATCAGGGCCTGCATCTGGACGCGGTGTTCGGCGATGAACTCGATCGAACCGGTGATGTAGGCGTGCAGTTCGCCGCGTGCGTCAGGGTGGCCGGTCATGCGTTCGGCGACGAACGGGCGGAGCCGCCCATAGACCTCGGCCACCGCGGCGCTCATGAGTTCGGCCTTGCCCTCGAAGTGGTAGGAGATCAGCCGGGTGCTGCTCAGGCCGGCGCGTTCGGCGATCCGGGCGAACGTGGCCTGGCCATAACCGAGCTCGGCGATCGTGTCGATCGTCGCGGCGATGATCTGCTGGCGGCGGGCGGTCGCCGTGAAGGTGTGAGGGGCATCAGGTCCTGCTGGCACAGGTAATTGTATCCGAATTGATCGGGCGCGGACAATCACGCTTCGCGCGCTCCGGTGACGTTGCGTGTCCACGAGTTCTCGTGCACCACCACGGTGGGTTGCCGTTGATTACTCATAAAAGGTAAATTTAACTCAAGTAAGTAAGACCTGGATGCTCCGGGCAACTGATCCGCAGGTCCGGGCGGCGGGAACGACGCCATTCGCCCGGCTGTGATCATCCTGATGACCGGAACCAGGACCGTCGACCGGACCCGTCGCGGAGTTCGCCGAGACCCACGGCGACGTCGACGAGGTGAGCGTCCGCGCCGTCATCGACGGGTGGATCGCCGGCGGGTCGTGTGAGCAGGCCGGCCGGCGGATCATCGATAGGAGCAATGTGCCGAAGAAAACATTCCTGTTCGTCGCCGCCCTCGTGGCGGTGGCGACGTTGTCGACCGCTCTGATGGCCGGGGCGGACGACGCGGACGTGACAGGAAAGGGCGCCACGGACGCCGCCGACAAGGGTGGCATCGCGTGGGGTGCGTGTGAGGAGGAGCCCAGCGTCGAGTGCGGCAAGCTGGCTGTCCCGATCGACTGGTCGAAGCCGGACGGGCCCACCGTGGAGTTGACTCTCGCCCGGCGTAAGGCCGCTGATCCTTCCGCGCGGATCGGGTCGTTGCTGACCAATCCGGGTGGGCCTGGCAACTCCGGTGTGAACGACATTCTTCGTCCTTCGGGGTTCAGTGAGGAGGTGCA
>NZ_SMLD01000070.1:0-43475 GCF_004352805.1 Nonomuraea mesophila | reverse complement strand
GTCCCGTGCTGAGGTGGGGCTGGAGCGGCCGGGTGCTGCGGCGGGGCGCGGTCGTGGCGGCGCTCGGGCCGGTGCTGCTCGCGACGCCGACCGTCCGGGCCGACGACGTACGGGGCGGTCAGCGGGCGGTGATCGAGACGCTCGACCTCGCCAAGGCGTGGCGCACCACCAAGGGCGCGGGGGTGCTGGTGGCCGTGCTCGACTCCGGGGTCGACCGCCGCCATCGTGACCTGGCCGGGTCCGTACGCATGGGCAAGGATTTCACTGAGGGCGCAAACCCGCGGGGGGTGACTCCGCGCAGGTTGCACGGCACGTACATGGCCTCCCTGATCGCCGGGCACGGTCACGGGCCCAAGGGAAAACGGGGGATCATCGGCGTCGCGCCCGAAGCAGACGTACTGTCGGTAAGGGTCATCCTCGAGGACGAAGAGCCCGGTTTCCGGGAGTTCAACTCCGCCGAGCGCTTCGAGAACGTGGTGGCCCGCGGCATTCGCTACGCGGTGGACGAGGGAGCAGACGTGATCAACATGTCGATCTCCAAGGAGCTGGCGACCCGGCAGGAGCGTGCGGCCATCCGCTACGCCATCTCCAGGGGCGTCGTGCTCGTGGCCGCCGCCGGCAACCACGGCGAGAGGAAGATCGACGGCGGTTTCGCCCCCTATTCCTACCCGGCGGCGTTCCCCGGGGTCGTCTCGGTCGGGGCGACGGACCGGCGGTTGCGGCGGGCCGCGTTCTCCAACTGGAACTCCTCGGTGCTGGTGTCCGCGCCCGGCGTCGACATCATGGGCGCGGGCCCCGGTGACCAGTACTGGGTCGGCAGGGGTACTTCGCAGGCGACCGCGCTGGTGTCGGGGGTGGCCGCCCTCATTAAGGCGAAATATCCGGATATGTCGCCGCCGCTGGTCGCCCGCGCCCTCTCCACCGGCGCCACCGACAGGCCACCCGGCGGCTACGACACCGCCACCGGCTTCGGCGTCGTGAACGCCGCCAGGGCGCTGACCGAGGCCGCCAAGCTCGCCGGGCACACCGAGGCCGCCAAGGGCGCCGACGCCCACGACCCGGCCATGCCGCTGGCCGGCGGCGTCGCGGGCCCCGTCAAGGTCATCACCAGGGACCAGCGGCAGGTGACGCTCTACTCCGCCGTCGCCGCCGCGGCGGGCGCCGGTGCGCTGGCCTCCCTGGCCGTCATATTCGTCCTGGTCAGGCGCGTGCGCCGGGCACAGAGCTCACAAGAGGCATGATCCGCCTCCTTAGGGGGACGAAATAGGCAAGCGAACGCGGGAACGAGGCGGTGGTGAAGGCACGTAGGACGACCTCAGGGCTTCCGCGCGCCGAGGGGGAGGCCGCGCAGCGACGGAGCAACCCGCTCGGCGCCGCGACCGGCCGCAGGTCACGCGTACGCGCATGGCCGCCGGCCGACTCCCGCACGCGCTCGGCCGCCCGGCAGCGCGCCCAGATGGACGAGCTGCGGCAGGGCATCCGCTACCGGCGCATCTTCGTCATGCTGCTCGGCGTCATCATCGCCGTCTCGGCCGTCGTCGTGCTGCTCGGCACCGTCGGGCTGGTCGCCGAGACCCGCTCAAGGCCGCTGACCGCCGCCGAGCAGAACCAGTACAAGGACGAGGAGATCGCCAGGCGCTGGCAGGCGTGGCCGGCCACGGGCGTCTTCCCGGAAGAGGTGAAGTACGTCGGCCTCGACCGCGCCCAGCAGTACGCCAGGCGCGTCGGCATCGCCCCCGAGGCCGACTGCGGCAAGGGCGTGGACACCTCCGTGGCCGAGGTGCTGCGCGACCACAACTGCGTCACCGTGTTGCGGGCCACGTACACCGACCAGACGGCCGCGTTCGTCATCACCGTCGGCGTCGCCGTGCTGGAGGACGAGGAGTCCAGGGTCTCGGCGACGGACGAGCTGACCAAGGACGACCGTGTCGGCGTGCTGCCGGTCGCCTTCCCCGGCACGGTGAGCGAACGTTTCGGCCGCGAGCAGCGCCAGCGCACCGGCTGGGTGGGCGCGGGGCCGTACATCGTGTTCTCGACGGCGGGCTACGCCGACGGCCGCACGAGGGCCGCGGTCCCACCCGAGGAGATCCTGCACAGCGAGCTGTGGCCGGCGGCCAAGTCGATCGGCAACCAGATCGCCTACTTCCTGGCGGACCCGCCCAAGGTGCCGCCCTGCACCCAGGGGAACGTGTGCTGAACGCCGTACGCACGCTCACGGCCGCGCTGCTCGTCCTGGCGGGACCCAACGCCGACCCCGTACGCGACCAGCAGCAGTGGGTGCTCGACGCGCTCAACGTCGAGCGGGCCTGGTCGGTCACCAAGGGGGAGGGCGTCACCGTCGCCGTCGTCGACAGCGCGGTGGACGGCGAGGTCAAGGAGCTCAAGGGCCGGGTGACCGCGGGCCCCGACATGACGTCGGGCGCGGTGACCCGCGAGGTGTCGCCGGGCAGGCACGGCACCGCCATGGCGGGGCTGATCGCCGGCTCGGGCGAGGACGACGGCTTCACCGGCGTCGCACCGGGCGCCCGCATCCTGTCGTTGCCCCTGGTGACCGACGAGGAGCCCACGATGGCGACCCCGGCGCCCGACCAGGGACGCCCGACGGAGAGCCCCTTGGCCCGCGCCCTGCGCTACGCCGCCAACCATGGAGCCCAGGTCGTCAGCATGTCGATCGGCTCCTACGGCCCGCTCAGGTCGGAGCGCGAGGCCGTCTCCTACGCGCTCGGCAAGGGAGTCGTGCTGGTGGCCGCCGTGGGCAACGACGGCCAGACCGACTACGCCAGGAAGGAGGGCACCTCCTACTGGAGCTTCCCCGCCGGCTACCCCGGGGTCATCGGCGTGGCGGCCACCGACAAGCAGGGCAGGCGGGCGACGTTCAGCAGCGACAACCTCTCGGTGCTGGTCGCGGCGCCCGGCGTCGGCGTGCCCGTGGTCAAGCGCAAGAGCGGCTACGAGATGTCGCAGGGCACCAGCTCGGCCGCCGCGCTCGTGGCGGGCGTGGCCGCGCTGATCAAGTCGCGCTATCCGAAGATGCGGCCGGAGCAGGTGGCCCAGGCCCTGTCGTCGAGCGCCAAGGGCCGGCCCGCCGCCGGTTACGACGACCGGACCGGGTTCGGCGTGGTCGACGCGGGGGCCGCGCTCAACGCCGCCGAGCGCCTGGCCGGCGCCAAACGCAGCGTCGTGCCCGGTATGGAGCACTTCGGCAAGGGCGAGGACTCGCCCGTGCCCGCGCGTCCGGGGCCCGACCCGATCCGTCTCGCGTTGTACGGCGGCGGCGTGCTGGTGGCGCTGGTGGCCTTCTGCGGCGCGATCATCATGCTCAATCAGCGCAAGGAGTGAAAGTTCCGTACGACGGAAGGTGTAAAGATCCGCTATGGTCCCCCGTCATGGGATACGAGCTGCGGGTGGTGCGTGAGTCACCACTCGCCTTCGCGGAGCTCGCGAAGGCCATCGCGCCGGCCGGGTTCGAGCTGCGGGGATCTGACGAGATCGTGGCAGGTCACGCGGGCGCCGCGCACGCGGTGGCGCGCTGGAAGGACCAGCTGATCGGCGAGCCCGGCTCCGACTGGCAGGTGGCACAGCTCCTGCGGTTGTCGGCCGCGCTCGGCGCCCGGCTCGTGGGCGAGGACGGCGAGGTCTACGCCCTGCGCGACGGCGTCATCGAGGTCGAGGCGGGCGGCGGCACGGTGGAGATCGGCAAGTTCGACGAGATCATCGAAGCGGGACCCGCCGCGTGGACTCCATGAACCCGTTCGCGGAGAAGGTGCTCGAACTCGTCGAGCGCATCCCGCCGGGCAAGGTCATGGCCTACGGCGACATCGCCGAATACCTCGGCGAGGGCGGCCCGCGCCAGGTCGGCGCGGTGATGTCGACGTGGGGCGGCGGCGTGCCCTGGTGGCGGGTCGTGCACGCCGACGGCAGCGGCGCCGCCCCCGACCACCTGCGCAGATGCCTGGCCCACTGGCGCGAGGAGGGGACGCCGCTGCGCGGCGAGCGGGTGAACATGAGGCTGGCGCGCTGGGACGGGCGTTCAGGGGATTTTCAGTAAATGGTCTGACCAGCACTTTCGCCGAACGGGCGATTCTGTGACATGTGACTCCCATTACCATGGGCAAAACACTGATGGCGGCCCGAAAGGCGGTGCCTCCCTATGGCCACCGGCGTTACAGCCCAAAGCCAGGGCGGGGATTCGCTCGCCGACCGCCTGAAGGCTGTCCAAGATCTTTGTGATCGTGGCGAGCCTCTCGAAGCGGTCATGCGAGCGGTCGGCCCAGGCGGTCGCGACGCGGCGTTCGACACCGAGGTGCTGAGCGGTCCCCTGGGGAGCCGCATCGACCTCGCGGTCAAACGTGGCGCGGAGCGACGGCGCGAGCTGCTCGATCTCGTCCGCCCCTACCTCGCGGGCGTGGACGCGCGCGTCAAACGCGACCTGCCGGTCGCGCGCCGCGTCATCTGCCACCTGATCGAGCACCGCCCCGACGAGGAGCTCGTCGAGGGGGAGACGCTCACCACGGTCGTCGCCGCGGCGGCAGAGCCGTCCAAGCGCATCCGCAAGGGCCTGCGCTGGTACGCCGACCTGCCCTTCGGCGACGAGCTGCCGCCCGACCTGCTGCGGCTGCGCCGCTCCGACCTGGTCCCCGTGACCCACATCGACGACATCGTCTGGGTCGACGGCAAGCTGCGCGTCACCGGCTTCGCCTACCTGGCGGGCCTGTCCGTACGCAGCCGCAGGTTCAACTGGGCGACCGTGGTCCTGCGCGGCCCTCGGTGGCTGCCGCCCATCCGCATGCGTACGCGCCGGGTCCTCGCCCCCGAGGCCACCCACGGGGCACGCGAGCCCGGCTGCAACTACGACTGGTCCGGCTTCGCCGCGGAGCTCAGCCCGTGGTCGCTGCGCTGGCGCGGCGCTGTGCGCGGCGCGGTCTCCGCCGTACGCCGCCGCATGCGCCACCGGCCCTCCGTGCCCGACGCCACGACGTGGCGCGCGGAGATCGTGTTCTGGAGCCGGGGCGCGCGGGCCACCGGCCTGCTGCGCGGCTTCTCGATCGGCAGGGCGGAGCGGCCGGCCGGCCGCCGGTTGAAGCCCGGCTGGTGGGCCAGGCCGGTCTGGACGTCCGACAGGGCGCTGCAGGTCGTGCTCCAGCCCAACCGGGCCGAGCTGAAGGGCGTCTCCGTCGACGGCGAACGCCTCGAACTCACGATCTCCCTGCCCGGCCGTACGGTGACCAAGGGCCACGCCCGGCTGGGCGGCCACCGCATCGCCGCCGACTTCACGCCTGCGGGCGACGGCACGAAGGTCGTCGTCGGGCTGGCCGTGCCCGCGCTGCTGCATGAGAAGGACGGCCGGCGGCTCTGGGTCGAGCCCAAGGGCGACCCCGCCGCGTCCGTCATGCTCGCCGACCTCGCGGGAACCCGCACGACGGTGGGCGACCGCGAGATCACCGTGCTGGGCGACCGGCGCGACCGCGTCGTCGTCTCGGCCCACCGCATCCGGCCGGTGATCACCTCGGCTGCCTGGGAAGGGCCGGAGCTGGTCCTGCGCGGCGACTATCCCGACGCGGCCGGCCCCCGCACGCTCACGTTGCGGCACCGGTCGGGGTTGTCCTACTGGATTCCCATGGAGCGGTCCGGCGACGCGTTCACCGTACGCGTCCGGCCGGCGGCCCTGGACCGGTTCGGCGACGCCGTGCCGCTGGCGTCCGGCACCTGGAACATGTCGCTGCGCCACCCCTCGGGTGAGATCGTGCCGCTGCGCGTCGACCATGCCGCGCTGCCGGGGTTCGACGAGGATCCGCGCACGTTCGACGGGCGCACGTACCGGATGATCTCCACGCGGTTCGACGTGCCGGTGGTGACGGTCGAGGAGGACCGGCCCGCCGACGAGCGCGGCGTGGCGGGCACGCATGTGCTGCGCCGCGTGTTCTACCCGGCCCAGCGCACCGAGCCGCTGACCGACGCGACCGTCTACGCCGTCAACGACGGCCGCCTGTACGCCGACAGCGTCCGCGCCATCTACGAGGAGCGGCTGCGGCGGGGCGACGACCGCGAGCACATCTGGGTCGTCAAGGACGGCGCTTTCGTGCCGGAGGGCGGCGCGACCGTCGTGCGCGCGGGCAGCCGCGAGCACCACGCGGCGCTGGCCAGGTCGCGTCACATCATCACCAACGCGTTCCTGCCGACGTGGTTCCGCGCCCGCGAGGACCAGGTCGTGGTGCAGACGTGGCACGGCACCCCGGCCAAGCACATCGGCAACGACCTGCCCCACATGCAGCGCGACCCGAGGCCGCCGATCTGGTACCGCCAGGCGGCGGAGGTGCGCGGCTGGGACCTGCTGCTGTCGCAGTCGCCGTGGGCGACCCCGGTCCTGCGCAAGGCGTTCGGCTACAAGGGCGAGGTGCTGGAGAGCGGCCTGCCCCGCAACGACGTGCTCGCCTCGCCCGACCGCGAGGCGCTCGCGGCGGCGGTGCGCGAACGCCTCGGGCTGGCGCCGGGCAAGCGGGTGATCCTGTACGCGCCGACGTGGCGCGACTACGACCGCAAGAACGCCATGGTCAAGCTCGACCTCGCCAAGGCGCGCGAGGCGCTGGGCGCGGACCACGAGATCCTCGTACGCGCCCACCCGATGCAGGCCATGCCCGCCGTCCCCGACATCGCCCGCGACGTCACGACATATCCGGATATCGCCGAGCTGCTGCTGGTGACCGACGTCCTCGTGACCGACTACTCCTCGGTCATGTTCGACTTCGCCTGCACCGGCCGCCCGATCGTCTTCTACGGCTACGACCTGGCAAAATACTCGTCGAAGCGGGGCCTCTACCTCGACCTGCCCGAGCAGGCGCCGGGGCCGGTGCTGTCGACGTCGGCCGAGGTCATCGACGCGCTCAGGTCGATCGACGAGGTGACGGCGGCACACGCGGACCGCTACGACGCCTTCCGCGCCACGTTCGCTCCCAAGGACGACGGCAAGGCCACGGCGCGCGTGGTGGACCACCTCTTCCCCTGACCGCGAGCCGCCGGATGAGGTGACGCCGAGGGCGAACAGCGGGGCGGCGTGTCGCCGGGGATCTGGATATTTGCCTCGATACGGTAGGCGGATCGTGCCGGGAGACCGGGCAAGTCGGCACGATCTACCCCTGTGGTCTGGTGGAATCTAGTGTTGTGAGTGGTCAGACCTGGCGGCTGGTGCGTCGCGGCAACGACGCCCCTGTTGTGCCTCCTGTGCTCGACGAGCACCAGCGTGCCGTGGTCGAGCACGAGGGCGGCCCGCTGCTCGTCCTCGCCGGTCCCGGCACCGGCAAGACCACCACGATCGTGGAGAGCGTGGTCCACCGGATCGAGCGGCGGGGCATCGACCCCGAGCGGGTGCTCATCCTCACCTTCAGCAGGAAGGCCGCCGAGGAGCTGCGCCGGCGGGTCACCGCCCGGCTGCGCCGCACCACCCGCACCCCGCTCGCGCTCACCTTCCACTCCTACGCCTACGCCCTGCTGCGCCGCGAGTCCGTGCTCGACGGCAGGCCGCCGCCGCGCCTGCTCACCGGCCCGGAGCAACTGCTGGAGATCCGCCGCCTGCTCCACGGCGAGCTGGAGAACGGCGCGCTCGACTGGCCCTCGTCGCTGCGCGAGCCGCTCAGGACACGCGGGTTCGCCGAGGAGCTGCGCGACTTCCTGTCGCGGGCCAACGAGCGCGGCCTCGACGCCGAGCGCCTCGTCGCGCTCGGCCGGCGGCACGGGCGCGCCGACTGGGTGGCGGCCGGCCGGTTCGCGGAGCGTTACCAGGACCGCTTCGACCTCGACCCCGAGGAGACCTTCGACTACGCCGAGCTGGTCGGGGCCGCCTCGGCGCTGCTGGACAGGCCCGGTGTGCTGGCTCGCGAGCGGGCCGCGCACGACGTGGTCTTCGTCGACGAATACCAGGACACCGACCCGGCGCAGGAACTGCTGCTCGCCCGGCTCGCCGGCGACGGCCGCGACCTGGTCGCGGTGGGCGATCCCGACCAGTCGATCTACGGCTTCAGGGGCGCCGACGTGCAGGGCATCATGCAGTTCCCCGAGCGGTTCCCTGCCCGCGACGGCCGCCCCGCCCCGGTGCTGGCGCTGCGGGCGTGCCGCAGGAGCGGCGCCGACCTGCTGGAGGCCTCGCGCAGGGTCGCCGCGCGGCTGCCGGTCGCCCCCATGCCCGACCATGTGCACGGTCACGAGCACGACCACCGCGACCTGACGCCGCTGCCCGACGCCGAGGCCGGCGAGGTGCGGGTGCTGCTGGCCGACAGCACCAGCCAGGAGGCCGCCATCGTGGCCGACACCCTGCGGCGGGCCCATTTGATCGACGGCGTGCCGTGGCACCGGATGGCGGTGCTGGTCCGCTCGGCCAAACGTCAGGTGCCGCTGCTGCGGCGGGCCCTGGTCAACGCGGGCGTGCCGACGATGATCGCGGGCGATGAGGTGCCGATCGCCCAGGAGCCCGGCGTGCGCCCGCTGCTGACGATGTTGCGGGTCGCGCTCGACCCGTCCCAGCTCGACGAGGCGGTGGCGGAGGAACTGCTGACCGGCCCGCTCGGCGGCACCGACATGATCGGCGTACGCCGGCTCCGCCGCGCGCTCAAGATCGCCGAGAACGACGCCGTGGCGGCGCTGCGCGAGACGGACGCCGGAGCCGACGAGCGGCCGTTAGCGGCACGTTCGTCCGGCGAGTTGCTCGTGGCGGCCGTGCAGGACGCGCGCGAGCTGACCCGCGTCGAGCCGCACGTGGCGCTGCCCGCCGAGCGGGTCGCGAGGCTCCTCGCCACCGCCAGGGAGGCCGCGCGGCAGGAGGGCACCGCCGAAGACCTCCTGTGGGCCGTGTGGCAGGGCAGCGGCCTGTCCGAGCGCTGGACCGACCTGAGCCTGGCGGGCGGGCCCAGGGGCGCGCAGGCCGACCGCGACCTCGACGCCGTGGTGGCGCTGTTCGACCGCGCGGCCAGGTTCGTCGACCGCATGCCCAAGGCGGGCCCCGAGGTGTTCATCGACGACCTGGCCGCCCAGGAGATCCCCGGCGACACGCTGGCCGAGCGGGCGCCCGACGGCGACGCCGTGCGCGTGCTGACCGCCCACCGCTCGAAGGGCCTCGAGTGGGACGTCGTCGTGGTCGCGGGCGTGCAGGAGGGCGTCTGGCCCGATCTGCGCCTGCGCGGGTCGCTGCTCGGCGTCGAAGACCTGGTCGAGGTGGTCGAGGGCGCCGAGCCGAGCGCCGCGTCGCTGGTCTCCAAGCTGCTGGCCGAGGAGCGCAGGCTGTTCTACGTCGCCGCCACCAGGGCGAGGCGCAGGCTCGTGGTGACGGCCGTGGGAGGCGACGACACCGACGAACGGCCGTCCAGGTTCCTGTCCGAGCTGATGCCGGGCGCGGTGGAGACGGCCACGGTCGACGACCGCGCCCGCTGGCTCACCATGTCCGCGCTCGTGGCCGACCTGCGCAGCGCGGTGACCGACCCCACCAGACCGGCGAGAATGCGGCAGAAGGCGGCCCACCAGCTCGCCCGCCTGGCCGCGGCGGGCGTCCAGGGCGCCCACCCCAACGACTGGTACGCCCTCACCCCCATCTCCGACGACCGCCCCCTGAGCTGGCCCGACGGGGTCGTCAGCATCTCTCCGTCGGCGGTCGAGAGCTTCACCAAGTGCGGCCTGCGCTGGCTCCTGGAGACGGCCGTCGGGGCCGCGGGCACCAGCACCGCCCAGGGCCTGGGCAACGTCATCCACGCGCTCGCCGTCCTCGCGGCCACCGACCTGCCCAGCGAGGATCTCCTCGGCGACCGCCTCGACCAGGTGTGGAACGATCTCGACTTCGGCGGGGTCTGGTACAACCGCAAGCAGCGCCAGGTGGCCGAGCAGATGATCGGCAAGTTCCTGCGCTGGCACAAGGAGAACCCGCGCGAACTGGTGGCTCTGGAGGAGGCGTTCACCGCGATGCTCTCCGACGGGGTGCAGATCAAGGGCCGGGTCGACCGGGTCGAGCGTGACTCCGGCAACCGCGCGGTCATCATCGACCTCAAGACCGGCGGCGCCAAACCTAAGGCCGGCGACCTCGAACGCCATCCGCAGCTGGGCGTCTACCAGCTCGCCGCGCTGCTCGGCGCGTTCGCCCGGCACGGCATGACCGAGCCCGGCGGCGCCGCGCTGGTGCAGCTCGGCAAGGCCGCGGGCAAGAAGGAGGCGCTGGAGCAGCGGCAGGACGCGCTGGCCGACGACCGCGACCCCGGCTGGGCCGCCGACCTCGTCGACACCGTGGCGACCGGCATGTCGGGCCCGTTCTTCCAGGCCAAGGTCAACGACGGCTGCCGCACCTGCGCGGCCAGGGCGAGCTGCCCGGTCAACGACAACGGGGGCCAGGTGTGCTGACCCCGGCCGAACTCGCCGGCAAGCTCGGCATCCTGCCCCCCACCCGCGAACAAGCCGCGGTCATCGAGGCCCCGCTGGAGCCGACCGTCGTCATGGCGGGCGCCGGCTCGGGCAAGAGCGAGACGATGGCCGGCCGCGTGGTCTGGCTGGTCGCCAACGGCCTGGTCAAACCGGCGAACGTGCTGGGCCTGACGTTCACCCGCAAGGCCGCCGCCGAGCTGGCCACGAGGGTCAGGGAACGGTTGTCCGGCCTGGCGGAGGCCGGCCTGATCGCGCCGGGCGCGCTCGACGACGAGCCCACCGTGTCCACCTACCACGCCTACGCCTCCCGCCTGGTGACCGACCACGCGCTGCGCGAAGGGCTGGAGCCGACCATGCGCCTGGTCACGCCCGCCGTGTCGTGGCAGCTCGCCTCGCGGGTGGTCGCGATGTACGACGGGCCGATGGACAAGATCGAGCTGGGCCCGCCGTCGGTCACGGCCGCCGTGCTGGAGCTGGCGGGCGAGCTGTCGGAGCACCTGCGCTCGCCGTCCGACGTCAGGCGGCTCGGCGAGTGGCTGAAGGAGCGCCTGGCGGCGCTGCCCGGCCGCACCACCCTCGCGCAGCGCAGGCCGCTCGGTGTCCAGGAGGCGCGGGAGCAGCTGCTGCCGCTGGTGGAGGCGTACGAACGGCTCAAACGCCGGCGGGAGGTCATCGACTACGGCGACCAGATGTCGCTGGCCGCCAGGATCGCCGCGAACCACAAGGAGGTCGGCGAGATCGAGCGCGCCCGCTTCTCCGTGGTGCTGCTCGACGAATATCAGGACACCAGCCACGCCCAGCTCGTGCTGCTGCGCTCGCTCTACGGCGGCGGCCATCCGGTGACCGCCGTAGGCGACCCGTGCCAGTCGATCTACGGCTGGCGCGGCGCCTCCTCCGGCAACCTCCGCCGCTTCTCCCGAGACTTCCGTACGACGTCGGGCGATCTCGCCCCCGTACGCCAGCTCGGCGTCAGCTTCCGCAACGGCGACCGCGTCCTCGACGTCGCCGCCCGCGTCCAGCTCCCGCTGCGCATGGAGGCCCGCGAGGTGCCGGTGCTCGTCCCCGGCCCCAACCGGGTCGACCGGGGCCGCGTCACCTGCGCTTTCCACGAGACCGCCGACGACGAGGCCGCGTGGGTCGCCGACGGCATCGCGAGGATCCTCGGCCAGGAGGTCGCCCCCGACGGCATGCCCTGGGGCGAGAAGGAGCGCAAGAAGACGCTCGCCGTGCAGCCGCAGGACGTCGCGATCCTGGCGCGCAAACGTTCGCAGTTCCCGGCGCTGCGCAGGGCGCTGGAGGCGCGCGACATCCCGGTCGAGGTGGTCGGTCTCGGCGGCCTGCTCACCGTGCCCGAGGTCAGCGACATCGTCGCCACCCTCCGCGTCCTCTACGACGCCACGGCCGGCGACGCGCTGGCCAGGCTGCTGGCCGGGCCGCGCTGGCGCATCGGCCCCGCCGACCTGCGGGTGCTGGGGGAGCAGTCCAGAGAGCTGGCCCGCGAGCTGAGCGAGAGCCACCGCGAGGACGACCCGCTCGACCAGGTGGTGGCCGACCTGGCGGAGGAGCGGGGCAGCCTGGTCGACGCGCTGGACGAGCTGCCCGACAGGCAGGAGTGGCTGGAGGCGTTCTCACCGCTGGCCCGCACCAGGCTCGTCGCGTTCGCCCACGAGCTGCGCCAGCTCAGGGCTCACACCGCGCAGCCGCTGCCCGACCTGATCACCGAGGTCGAGCGGCGGCTCGGCCTCGACGTCGAGGTGGCCGCGCGCAGCGGCACGGCGAGCGCGTTCGCGGCGCGGGCCGACCTCGACGCGTTCCTCGACGCGGCGTCCAGGTTCGCGGGCGACTCGGAGGATCCGACGCTCGGCGCGTTCCTGGCCTACCTCCAGGCGGCGGAGAGCGAGGAGTTCGGGCTGGAGGCCGGGCGGGTCGGCGAGAGCAACAGCGTCAAGCTGATGACCGTGCACGCCTCCAAGGGCCTGGAATGGCCGATCGTCGTGGTGCCGGGGTTGTCGCAGCTCGTCAGCTCGAAGGGGACGATCGCCACGGGCAGCGTGTTCCCCGCCACCCCGGTCATGAACAGCCGCTGGACGGAGAACCCGCGCAAGCTCCCCTACTCCCTGCGCGGCGACGCCGCCGACCTGCCCAGGCTGGGCGGGCTGAGCAAGGAGGAGCTGGCCGCGTTCGACGAGCGGTGCCGCGAGCGTGACCTGATGGAGGAGCGCAGGCTCGCGTACGTCGCGGTGACCAGGGCCCACTATCACCTGATCGCCTCCGGCTACCGCTGGGGCAGCGCGACCAGGCCGCTGGAGCCGTCCGACTTCCTGCTGGAGATCCGCGACACCGCCGACCGCGTCGCCTTCTGGGCCGGCGACCTGGCGGAGGGCGCCACCAACCCGCTGCTCGCCGAGCCGGCCGAGGCCGTCTGGCCGGTCACGCCCGAGGGCCTGCGCTACGAGTCGGTGCTCGACGGCGCCCGCCTGGTCGAGGACGCCCTGTCCGGCGACCTCGGCGACGGGCATGAGGGCGACGAGGAAGAGCCGCTGCGCCCGTACGAGGAGGAGCGCCTGCGCGCCTGGGAGCGCGACACCGACCTGCTGCTGCGCGAGCGTGAGCTGCACCGGCGCCGGCCCTCCACGACCGTCGAGCTGCCCGTGAAGCTGACCGTGTCGTCACTGGTCACGCTGGCCGCCGACGCGCGCGAGCTGGCCCGCAGGATCCGCCGTCCCGTCCCGGTCAAGCCCGCGCCGCTGGCCAGGCGCGGCACGTCGTTCCACAAGTGGCTGGAGACGCGCTGGGACCAGCAGCGGCTGATCGACGACTTCGAGCTTGACCTGTACGACGAGCTCGAAGAGGCCGACGTGCGCCTGGCCGAGCTGCAGGAGCGGTTCGAGGAGAGCGAGTGGGCCGACCGGCGGCCGGTCGACCTGGAGGTGCCGTTCGAGACCATGATCGCCGACCGGCTGGTGCGCGGGCGGATGGACGCCGTCTTCGAGCGGCCGGACGGCGGTTACGAGGTCGTCGACTGGAAGACCGGGCAGCCGCCCAGGGGCAAGCAGGCCAGGGCGGCGTCGGTGCAGCTGGCGGCCTACCGGCTGGCCTGGTCGCATCTGGCGGGCGTGCCGCTGGAGCGGGTGGGCGCGGCCTTCCACTACGTACGAGCGAACCGCACGGTGCGCCCGGTCGACCTGCTCGACGCCGACGGCCTGGTGGCGCTCATCGAGAGCGTCAGGATCGCAGATAGTGGAACGCCGGCTTCGGGTGCATGAGGAAGTCGTGGTGGGAGATGTTCCAGGCGTAGGCGCCGGCCATCTCGAAGACCACGGTGTCGCCCACCCGGGCCGTGGTCACGATATCTCGGGCGAAAACGTCTTTCGGGGTGCACAGCTGGCCGACGAACGTGATCGGCTCGTTCCCGATGCCCGGCCCCTCGCCCGTGGGCAGGATCGTGAAGGGCTGGTCGTGGCCCTTGGTCGCCGGCGTGCGCAGGTGGTGCGTGCCGCCCAGCACGATCGCGTACGCCTGGCCGCGCACCCGCTTCACGTCCACGACCCTGGTCACGTAGCACCCGCAGTAGACGGTCAGCGCCCGGCCCGGCTCGATCCGCAACCGCCGCCCCCGGCCCAGCGCCGCCAGCCCGGCCCCGTAGGCCTCCCAGCCGAACCTCGCCCCCGGCTCGGCGTAGGAGACCGCCATGCCGCCCCCCAGGTTGACCTCGTCGTACGCGCCCTCCAGCAGCGTCGCGGCCAGCCGCAGCAACTGCTCCGCGTCCAGCCCGCTGGCCAGGTGGGTGTGCAGGCCGCGCAGCCGTACGCGCTCGCCGAACAGCGGCAGGCACTCGGCCACGGCCTCCTCGTCCATGCCGAACGGCCCGCTCATCGTGAGCGCCGCCCCCTCCACCGGCAGGCCGGGATTGAGCCGGAGCAGCACGTCGGCCTCCAGGCCCGTGGCGAGCAGGCGGCGCAGCTCGTTCGGCGACTCCACGTGGATGCGGTGGTGCGGCAGGCGCAGCTCCGCGTCGGTCTTGCCGGGGCCGCCGAGCGCCACCCGCACGCCGGGGAACAGGCCGGTGACGTGGGCGTGCTCGCCGCCCGACGACACCTCGAACCCGTCCACGTGCCCGGCCAGCACCCGCAGCACCTCGGCGTCGGGGTTGGCCTTGACGGCGTAGTACAGCTCGGCCGCCCCCAGGGCCCGCCGTACGGACGCGACATGCTCGTCCAGCGCGGGCAGGTCATAGAGGTAGGCAGGGAGCGCGGGCAGGCGCGTGACGGCCTCCTGGACGCGGGCGCTGATCATGCGAGCGGGTTCGCGATCGGGACGTAACCGGCGGCGCGGTCGGCCGCCCTGGCCCAGCGCACGCCCAGGTTCGCCTTGGCCGGCAGCGGCGCCCCCGCCAGCAGGTCCGACAGGGGCAGCGGCCGGCCCAGCTCGCCTGCCTGCCGGTCGAGCAGGTCGCGGGCGATCCGCCACAACGTGCGCAGCAGCGCGTCGTCGGGCCCGGCGAGCGTCGCGGCGATCTCGGTCAGGTGGTTGACGAGCAGGCAGTAGACCACCCGGGCCCAGCCCCGCTCGGCGTCGTAGGTGAGGGCCGCGGCGACCTCGGGATGCAGGCCGCCGAGGTCGTGCCGGCCCTCGACGAGCTTGGCGCCCTCCAGGTCGCGGAAGACGGCCTGCGCGGGCAGGCCGGTCGTGTCCAGCCCGACCAGGACGTTCTGCAGGTGGGGTTCCAGCACCACGCCGTGCGTGAAGTACAGCTCCAGCACCGGCAGCGCCACCACCCGCACGTACGCCCGCCACCAGGCGCACGGATCCACGGCGGGGGCATCGAGGGCGAGCGCGGCGGCCAGCACCGGGGTCACGCCGGGGGAGCATGCGGCCCACGGGCTCCGCCTGACGATCACGCCCAGCCCTTCGAGCAGCCGCGGGCCGAGGGCGGCCGAACGGTAGCCGGGTTCCGGCAGCCAGCGGGTGGCGGGATGCCTGACCGACACGTCACGAAATATGGGTTCGAGTCGTCTGGTCAGCTCCACGGCTCCGGCCAGCTCGTACCAGGCGTTCTTCCGCACGCAGTTCGTGATCCGTACGTCCAGGGAGAACTTCAGGCAGACCTCCGTCTCCGGGACGTACACCGTCCGTACGGACGAGGTCGGCTGCACGACCGGCCCCGGCCCGAGATCGACCAGCTCGGCCCCGAACGCGGGCCCCAGCAGGTCGAGCTGCCACGGATGCGCGGGCAGCAGCCGGTAGCCCGCCGGCGCGTCGCCCATCGCGTCGAGCGCCGAGGTGTCGCCGTCCTGCGCGACGAGGTCCGCCCGCACGCCGAGCAGCCTGACGGGGAACTCCGCGTGCGCCTCGGGCGCGTACCGCAGCCAGCCGGCCCCGCCCCGCGCCTTGGGACTGGGGTGGAACGGATGGCCGTACACGAGTGCCTGCTCCGAGGCCAGCCACGGGTCGGCGGGCGGCACGGCCGAGCCCCTGGCCGTAAGGATCGCCGCCACGGCGGCCCTGCTGGCCGCCACCTGACCGGCGAACTCGCCGTTGTGCCCGGCCTCGGGACCTCCCAGCTCGCTCTCGGCCAGCCCGACCAGCTCGTCCGTGGTCAGCACCTGCCACGCGCCGCCTGCCAGGCGCTCCGGCGGGCCCTCGAAACGCAGCGCCGCGCCGCCGTGGGCGCGTACGCGCAGCAGCGTGCCCGCGACCCGCAGCAGCAGGTACGGCGGCGCCGGCCACACCAGGCCGCGCGGCCCCGCCACCTCCCGCACGCAGCAGCGCAGCAGGGCCGCCAGCGTCGCCTCCTCGGCCAGGGCGGAGGGCGCCTCGACGGCCAGTCCCTCAAGGCTCGGCATTCAAGCTCTCCTCAGATAGTTGGGCCCGCTGGTCCCGTAGAACTTGTTGACGTCGCGAGCGCCGGACCGCTCCTTCGCCACGAGCGTCCCGGCTGTGATCATGGACTTGCCGGTCAGCCTGGCGGCGTCGAGCGTCCTGGCGCGCAGGAGCCTGGCCATGGGGTCGTCACCGTGCTCGGCGAGCGCCTCGGCCAGCGTGTCCCGCAGTAACGCGGACGCGCGGGCGTGCGGCAGCGCCCCGAACGTGACCGCCGCGGCGGCCAGGTGCAGCGTGATGGTGACGAACACGTCGGCCAGCGCGTGCGGATCGTCGTTCAGCATGCGCTCGTCCCCGAACTCCGGCACCGCCACCCCGGCGGCGGCCAGCCGCGCCGGTGAGGCCAGCAGCCCGTCGTTGTCCTTGACGAGCAGCCGCATCCGGTCGCCGGTGAGGACCAGGGCGAGGTTCTGCTGGTGCGCCTCCAGCGCGACGCCGTAGCGGACGAAGAGCCGTACGTTCCACCGCAGCAGCAGCCGCAGATAGCCGGGCAGCACGTCGCCCACCTCGTCGAGCACGCCGGGGGCGTTGAGCGCGGCGACCGGCACGATCTCGCCCTCGGGCAGCCGCCTGGCCATCCACGCGAGATGTTCGTCCCCGGTCTGCGCGTAGGTCTGCTCGTCGGCCAGGAGCACGCCGGGATCGGCCAGCTCGCGCAGCAGCAGTTCGGCCAGGGCGGCGTCGCGCAGCGTGCCCGGCTTGATCGAGCGGCGGTTCGCGGTCCCCAGCGTGCTGATCGGCAGGGGCAATTTGAGGTGCAGGCGGGGGGCGACCTCGACGGTCCGCATGGACAGGGTGGGGCGCACGGTGACCGCGGCCTGGTCGAGCAGGCGTACCCCGTCGATCTTCCGCACCTCCCCGGCGGTCAGCGGGTGCACGGGGAACAGCGCCTCGCCCGGCCCCACGGGCAGGCCCGGGTCTACCTCCGTCGGCAGGCGCGCGGCGGAGCCCGGCGCGAGCGCGCCGCGCGGCACGGCCGCCCACCGCAGTTCGAAGGAGGGCCCGAACTCGGGCGCGTAGGACACCAGCTCGTCATCGGACAACCCCGGACGGGCGCGGGAGGTCGGATAGACCGGATGGTCCACGAAGGCGGCCCGCGTCTCGTACGACGGCCGCCGCGCCAGCACCTCGTCCTTCCGCGCGTCGTGCAGCTCCAGCGCGGCCAGCGCCGCCACGCACTCCTCGAAGAAGGCGGCGACCCCTTCGGCGTCGGCGGGGTCGGCCACCTCGACGAGCGTCTCCAGCACCTGCTCCAGGCCCAGCCGCTCGCCCTCGGCGACCACGAAGTCCTGGAGCAGCAGCCCCGGCGCGAGCCGCACCCAGCGGCCGTCCGCCAGCAGCAGCCCGACGCCGTCCCTGCTCCTGGTGACGCGGGAGGCCAGCCCGCCGTAGTCCTCGCGCAGCAGGGCGTTCAGCACCCGCGCGGCGAGGTACGCCTCCCTGGCGCTCATTCGAGCACCCACGGCCGGCGGGCCCGGTAGTCCGCGATGGCCGCGTCGACCCGTGCCCGGTCCGGCCCGACCGCGCGGACGACGCCCAGGTAGTCGCGGTTGGTGTGGGTGAGGGAGACGGCGTCGCCGACGGCCCGCAGCGGCCGGTGCCAGAGCCGTACGTCTCCGGCCTCGACAGACTCGTGACCGGGTGCCTGCTTGACCGTCCCCGGCCGGTCGGCGACCAGGCTGACCGCACTGCCGTACGCGGTGGCCGCGGGCACGGCGGGCGCCGGCTCGCCGAGGTGCACGCGCAAAATCCACGCGAACAGCGGCACCCCGAGCACGTCACCCAGCAGGAAGTCGCAGTGGTCGCCGATCACCCGGTAGTTGACCTCGACGATCCTCGGCCCGTGCGGCGTGAGCACGTACTCGGTGTGGCAGGCCCCGAACCCGGCGCCGAGCGCCCGCAGCGCCTTCAGCACGTGTTCGTGCGGCCCGCCGGGCGCCCAGTCGAGCCGCTCCTCCACGAAGTACGGCAGCGGCCCCAGTGTCGTCTCGAACCCTCCGAGCACCCGCAGTTCGGTGCCGTCGCCCAGCGTCTCCAGCGTGCGCAGCGGACCTTCGAGGTATTCCTCCACGACCAGCGCCTCGCCCGGCCGCCGCTTCCTGAGCTCGGCCACGGCCCGGTCGAGGCTGTGCTCGACGAGCAGGACGTCCTCGCTGGCCACGCCCTCGCGCGGCTTGAGCACCACGGGGTAGGGCGGGTCGCCGGGCACGGGGTCGCCGGGCGCGAGGCGTACGGTGAAGACCTGTTCCACCCCGGCCTCCCGCAGCCTGCGACGCATCAGGAACTTGTTCTTGGCCGCCACGCAGGCCCGCCAGTCCTTGCCGGGCAGCCCGAAGTAGGCCGCGGCCAGCGCGGTCTCCGCCTGCAGGTGGTCGGAGTTGGAGAAGATCGCGTCGGGCCTGCCGAGCTGCTCGACCGTGTCGATCAGCGCGCGCGGATCCCGCACGTCGCACGCGACCGCGTACGGATGCCGCTCGGGCCGGTCCGTCAGGATCGTCACCTCGCAGCCCAGGGCGTGGGCCGCGGGCAGGAAGCCGTCCGTCACGGAGTCGGTCGGTTTGAGCGCGGTCAAGTAGAGCCGCACGCGAGGACCCCCAGGAGAATCAGGTAAGCCTTACCTAACTCATTGATCCTAGCCCAGAGAGATCATCGCGTCCGCCGGATACGTTAATCGGCCGCCAACTGCGAGGTCATAGGATGACATGGGATTCGGGAGGGGAACGACCTGTGGGAACGACCGCGGAAGAGCAACTCATCGGACCGCTGCTCCTGGCGCGCGGCACCATCGACAGATCCGCTCTGCTGCGGGCTGACGAGCGCCGCCTGGAGCAGGCGTGGTCGGATCCGGCGACCAGGGTGCTGGTGATCGACAACGGTCACACCCTGGTGCGCAGGCAGGGCGATGAGGTGCAGGCGGTGTTGTTCACCACCGAGGACGCGCCCCCGGGGCCGCGCTACCTCCTGGGCACGGAGGGCGGAGCCGCCTACTTCGCGGTCGCCGCACCGCTGCCCGGCATCCCCAGAGGCGAGGGCAACGGCCGGGTGACGGTGCCGATGAGCCTGCGCGACACGCGCGAGGGCGTGCCGGTGCCGGCCGGGTTGCGCCAGGTGGGCGGCCTGCTCGGTGACCGCGACGCGGGCCTGCTGGTCTATGCCGTGGCGCTGGAGGCCTGGCACGAGACCCACGAGTTCTGCCCGCGCTGCGGCACCCGCACCACGATCCAGGCGGGCGGCCACATCCGCGTCTGCCCCCATGACTCCAGCCAGCACTTCCCGCGCGTCGACCCGGCGGTGATCATGCTGATCCGCGACCCCGACGACCGCTGTCTGCTCGCCCGCGGGCCGCAGTGGCCGAATGGCCGCCTGTCGATCCTCGCGGGCTTCGTCGAGCCCGGCGAGTCGCTGGAGGCCGCCGTCGCCCGCGAGGTGGCGGAGGAGGTCGGCATCACCGTGGTCAACCCGCGCTATCTCGGCAGCCAGCCGTGGCCGTTCCCGCGCAGCCTCATGCTGGGGTTCTTCGCCGAGGCCACGACGACCACCCTGACCCCCGACGCCGACGAGATCGCCGAGGCCCACTGGTTCTCCCGCGAGGAGCTGACGCGGGCGCTCGACTCGGGCGAACTGCGCCTGCCGCCGCCGGTGTCGATCGCCCGCCGCCTGATCGAGACGTGGTACGGCGGCGAGCTGACCGGCGACTGGTGACCAGGCGGGCGCGAGCAGGGCTCTGTTCTCAGGCGGGCGCGAGCAGGGCCTTGACCTCGATGGCCGACGGGTTGGTGCGTACGACCCGGCCGCTCGGCGTCTCGATCACCACGGTCGGCACCACCTGGTTGCCGTTGTTGACGCTCATCACGAACTCCGCGGCGGCGGGGTCACGCTCGATGTCGACCTCGTCGAACCCGATGCCCTCGCGAGTCAGCTGAGACTTGAGCCGCTTGCACGGGCCGCACCACGTGGTGCTGTAGATCGTGAGCGCCATGGTGGAACATCCCTCCAAGGTCAAGAAGACGGCGATCGGTGCAACAACGCGACCTGCCCGGTTAATCCCGGACACCGCTCGTCAGCCGATGCGCTCGGCGATCCAGGCCTGCACGCGCTCGGCCACGCCGGGCATGCGGTAGAGAGGGGCGCTGTGGTTGCTGCCCGGCGCGGCATACACCGTCACGGGGACGCCGACCTGGCCCAGCATCTGCTTGAGCAGCTGGCTCTGCACCGGCGGCACGAACTCGTTCTTCGAGTGCACGGCCAGCACCGGCGCGTCCTTGCGGCTGGCGTGCCAGGCCACCTCCATGCTGGCCCACACGCGCGAGCACTTGCCCTTGGGGTGGCAGCCGCCCGCCAGGCGGATGGCGGCTTTGCGCAGCTTGCGCTTGTTGCGTTCGACGGCCTTCGCGCCGTCGGCGTAGGCGCGCAGCGGAGAGATGATCGGCGACAGGCCCACCACGCCCTTGAGGCCGGTGACGCCGTCGCCGTAGGTGCCGACGGCGGCCGCGATGTGCCCGCCGGCGGAGAAGCCGACCACCACGTAGTTGCTCGGGTCGAACGCCCATCTGTCGGCGTGCTTGCGGGCCGTCGCGATCGCGGCCAGAGCGTCGGTCCGCTGCGCCGGCCAGGCCGCGTCGCCGGACAGGCGGTAGTTGAGGTTGAAGACCGTGTAGCCGAGCTCGGCGTAGCTCCGCGTGATCTCCTTCATGTATCTCTTGTCGCCGCTGGACCACCAACCGCCGTGGATCAGGAAGACACCCGGGCGCTCCATGCCGTCGGGCGTCCACCACACGTCCATGCTCTGGCGCTTGTGGCGGCCGTACGCGACGGTTTCTAACGCGAGACCACCGAGCCCATCTGGATACAGGGGACTACTCACCGTGGGACCCGGCGTGGGCTCCCTGGTCGCATTCGCGGCGACGACCGGTGTGAGCACAACGGCAGCGAGCGTCAGAACACCCACGGACACCGCAGTTCGCACGGCCTTCCCTTTCCCCCATGCAGATGGTCGGCCCCATTGTGGGGGAAGAGACCAGTAGTTTGCATCTTGTTGGCAATGAACATACGCCGGCAGGCATGTTGCCAGAATAAAGCGCATGGCCGCCACTCCTTGGGAATATGTACGGGTGAACACAGGTGAACAACGTGGATGACGTTCTGATCGGTCTTGACCCCGAGCAGCGGGCGGTCGCCGAGGCCGTACGCGGGCCGGTGTGCGTGCTGGCGGGCGCGGGCACGGGCAAGACCAGGGCGATCACCCACCGCATCGCGTACGCGGTCCGTAGCGGCGTCGTGGAGGCGCGCAGCGTTCTCGCTGTGACGTTCACCACGCGCGCGGCGGGGGAGTTGCGTCAGCGGCTGCGCGCGCTGGGCGCGCCCGGGGTGCAGGCGCGCACCTTCCACGCGGCGGCGTTGCGCCAGCTCACCTACTTCTGGCCGCGGGTCATCGGCGGCGAGGCGCCCTCGGTCATCGAGTCGAAGCTGCCGGTGCTGGTGGAGGCCTGCCGCCAGGTCCGGAAAAATCCCGACCGGTCCGAGTTGCGGGACATCGCCGCCGAGGTCGAATGGGCCAAGGTCACCCAGATCGGCCCGGAAGACTACGTCGCGGCGGCCGCCAAACACCACCGCACGCCTCCCGTACCGGCCGAGGAGGTGGCCCGCCTCTACGACACGTACGAACAGATCAGGCGCGAACGCCACCTGGTCGACTTCGAGACCATCCTCGAACTGACCGCGGCCGTGATGACCGAGCACCAGGAGGTGGCGGCCCAGATCCGCCAGCAGTACCGCTACTTCGTCGTCGACGAGTACCAGGACGTCAACCCGCTGCAGAAACTCCTGCTCGACACCTGGCTCGGCGGACGCGACGACATCTGCGTCGTCGGCGACCCCAACCAGACGATCTACTCCTTCACCGGCGCCAGCCCCCGCTACCTCACCGGGTTCGCGGTCGAGCACCCGGAGGCCGCCGTCATCAAGCTCGTACGCGACTACCGCTCCACCCCCCAGGTGGTCGACCTGGCCAACCTCGTCATCGCCAAGGGCAAGACCCCCCACCGCCTCGAACTCCTCGCCCAGCGCCCCGACGGCCCCAAACCGGCCTTCGCCGACTACGACGACGAGCCCGCCGAGGCCGCGGGCGTGGCCAGAGCCATCAGGAAGCTCCTCGACAAGGGCGTGCCCTCGCGCGAGATCGCCGTGCTCTTCCGCGTCAACTCCCAGTCCGAGGCCTACGAGGAGGCCCTGTCCAAGGCCGAGATCCCCTACGTCCTGCGCGGGGCCGAACGCTTCTTCGAACGGCCCGAGGTGCGCCAGGCGGTCGTCCTCCTTCGCGGTGCGGCCCGCTCCGCCGCGGGCGAACCCCTCGCCTCCGAGGTCCACCACATCCTCGCCGGCATCGGCCTGACCCCCGCACCCCCCTCAGGAGGCGGCAAGGCCCGGGAGAAGTGGGAGTCGCTGAAGGCCCTGGCCGACCTCGCCGAGGACATGGCCGCCGAGGGCGCCGACCTGCCCACCTTCGTGGCCGAGCTCGAACGCCGCGCCTCCGAGCAGCACGCCCCGCCCGTCGAGGGCGTCACCCTCGCCTCCCTCCACGCCGCCAAGGGCCTGGAATGGGACGCCGTGTTCCTCGTCGGCCTGACCGACGGCATGATGCCCATCATCTACGCGGAGTCCCCCGACCAGATCGAGGAGGAACGCCGCCTCCTCTACGTCGGCATCACCCGCGCCCGCGAACACCTCTCCCTGTCCTGGGCCCTCGCCCGCGCGCCGGGCGGCCGCAAGAGCCGCCGCCCCTCCCGGTTCCTCGACGGCCTCACCGGCCGCTCCTCCTCCCCGGCCCGCGTCACCCCGCAGTCCCGCGAACGCCGCCAGGTTGCCGCTCCCGTCAGCTGCCGCGTCTGCGCCAAAACGCTGGTGGCCGCCGCCGAACAGAAACTCGGCCGCTGCTCCACCTGCCCCGCCGACTACGACGAGGCCCTCCTCGAACGCCTCAAAGCCTGGCGTACGACCACGGCCAAGGAAGCCAAGATCCCCCCGTACGTCGTCTTCACCGACGTCACCCTCCAGGCGATCGCGGAACGAGCCCCCGTGACGGAACAGGAACTGCTGTCGATCACGGGCATCGGCAAGGTCAAGTTCGACCGCTACGGCGAAGCCGTACTCGCCCTGTGCCGCGCCGGCTGACGCTCCCACAACCACCCCCGCCCAGAACGCCGGCCGGGAACGTCCGCGCGCAACGTCGGCCGGGAACGTCGGCCGGGAACGTCGGCCCGCAACGTCCGCCCGGAACGGCCGCTTAGGACGGTTTGTCTGCAACTCGCCGTCCAGGACCTTGCCGTCTGGACCCCCGCCACAGGCTCGCCGCCCGAAACGGTCGTCCAGGGGCCACCCCTGAGGATCGCCGCCGGAGACGGTCACCTACGCCCCCGGCCGTCACCCACCCCGGCCCCGGGAGGCGAGCGTGCTGCGGCATGATGATCAGATGACCGTTCTCGGCACCAGGGCGCTCAACCGCGCGACGCTGGCCAGGCAGTTGCTGCTCGACCGCGCCGACCTCCCGGTCCTGGAGGCGGCAGGGCATCTGTGCGGCCTGCAGGCCCAGGAACCGCAGGAACCGTTCGTCGGGCTCTGGTCGCGTCTGCGCGCGTTCGACCCGGCGGTGCTCTCCGACCTGCTGGTACGGCGCAGCGTGGTGCGTATCCACCTCATGCGCCGCACCGTCCACCTCATGACCGCCGAAGACGTCCTGGCCTGGCGGGCCCGCCACAACCCCATGCTGCGCCAGCGGGTGCTCGGAACGTACCGCCGCGAACTCGCCGGGGTCGACCTCGACGCGCTGGCCGCCGCGGGTCTCGAGGTGATGGCCGACGGACGGCCCCGTACGATGTCCGAGCTCGCGCGGGCGGTCGCCGACCGCTGGCCGGAGCCGGGCCCGCGACCGCTGGGTGAGGTGCTGGTCGCGGCCCTCATCCCGATGGTGCAGGTCCCGCCGCGCGGGTTATGGCGCGCGAAGGGGGGAGCGCGCAACGTAACCCTCTCCTCCTGGGTGGGCCGCGACATCGACCCGCCCGCCACGGACGGCTCCGACCCAGCGGGCCAAGCCCTGGTACGCCGCTACCTCGCCGCGTTCGGCCCCGCCGCCACCGCCGACCTGCGCGCATGGTCCGGCCTGTCCGGACTTCCCGCAGCCGTCGCCGCGATCCGCGGTGAGCTGATCACCTTCCGGGACGAGAGAGGCCGTGAACTCCTCGACCTCCCCGACGCGCCGCGCCCCGACCCCGGCACACCGGCCCCTGTCCGCTTTCTGCCTGCCTTCGACAACGCGCTGCTCGGCTACCACGACCGCAGCCGCATCGTCGACGACGCCCACCGCGGGCTGTCCGTGGCGGGGGAACGGGTCGTCCTGGTCGACGGCAGGGTCGCCGCGACCTGGACCGTCAAGGACACCACCGTGCACGTCACCCCGTTGTTTCCCCTCTCCCGGGCCGACCGCGACGCCGTGGCCGAGGAGGGGCAGGCGCTGGCGGCGTTCCTGTCCGACGAGCACAACTCCCACGTGGAGATCGCCACCGCCTGACCAGCGACCACACCATGGCCACCCACCCCGAACACGCGCGGCACGGGGTCACCGACCAGGCCCACGCGTCGCCCCTCACCACCAGGAAGAAGCAGCACCGTTTTCTCGCAACGCCACGCCGACACCACCCGATCGGCGAAGCGTCCGAAATGCCCGCCACCCGTAACCCCGGCGAAACCCCGGCACGGAATCATCGGACAAGCCAGACCCACCTGTGGCATGAACCAAGCGGCACGTCACACTTGTCCCACCACCGGAGAACGAAGGGGACCGACACGTGAACGAGGCGCTGAAGGAGTTGCTGGACCTGCTCGACCTGGAGCAGATCGAGCTGGACATCTTCCGGGGGAGAAGCCCGGAAGAGCGCATTCAGCGCGTCTTCGGCGGCCAGGTCGCGGCCCAGGCCCTGGTGGCGGCCGGTCGCACGGTGCCGAAAGACCGCAACGTGCACTCTCTCCACGCCTACTTCATCCGCCCGGGCGACCCGTCCATCCCGATCGTCTACAACGTAGACCGACTCCGTGACGGCCGTTCGTTCACCACGCGCCGCATCGTGGCGGTCCAGCACGGCAAGGCGATCTTCACGATGTCGGCGTCGTTCCACGTGGCCGAGGAGGGGGTGACCCACCAGGCGTCCGTGATGCCGGTGGTGCCGGATCCCGCGACGCTGCCCACGTTCCAGGACAGGATGCACGAGCTGGCCGCCGATCACCCTGGCCTGCGCGACTGGTTGTCGCGCCCGCGCCCGGTCGACGCGCGCTACGCCTCGCCGCTCACCTGGGAGGCGTACCGGAATCCGGAGCTGCGCAGCGCCGAGACGAACGTGTGGTTCCGCTACGACGCCGAGTTGCCCGACGACCCGCTGCTGCACGTCGTGCTGGCCGCGTACGCCTCCGACTTCACCCTGGTCGACACGATACTGCTGGCGCACGGCATGGCGTGGGGGGCTTCTGACATCATGGGTGCCTCGCTGGACCACGCCATGTGGTTCCACGGGCCGTTCCGGGCCGACGACTGGCTGCTGTACGCGCAGGAGTCCCCATGGTCGGGGCGGGCACGGGGCCTCGCGCGGGGCGAGATGTTCAACACGTCGGGCGAGCTCGTGGTCTCGGTCGTCCAGGAGGCGATGATCCGCCGTACGAAGTAGGCACGAACCACCTGCCCATCGGCGGCCCGAGAAGCCTGTCGAATGTAACGAAATCGCAGGTAGAAAATATGTTGCCGGTTCCTGCGATTCCGGTTTAGGGTCTTGGTCAAGCGAGTCGGGCAGTCCTGCTCCGACGATCTCAAGGGAGGAGAGTCATTGTGATGAGCATCAAGATGCCAGCCACGAAGTGGCTCGCCTCCGCATGCCGTGACGCGGTGAGGCTCGTCGATGGCCCCACGCAGTCCCGGCAGGAGAAGTTTGTCCGTAGTCAGGCCGCCGCCTATGCGCACGCCCACTTCGGTGCCGCCGCTGCTGCACAGGGAGCCCCTGTCTACACCGCTCGTATCGAACTGCCGGCCAACCAGCTCATCAAGGGTGGACTGCGCGGTCCGCACCCCTGGCGGGATACCCCGGTCATAACCTGACCGGGAAGACCGACCAGGCCGCGGATCCGCAGACAGGATCCGCGGTCTTTTTGTTTGTCCGTGATCCCCCGACCACCCACGAGGTGCCCGAACAAGATCAAAAGATCGATCAAAGGAGAAAGCAGATGGGGGCGAAGACGATCATGGACCTGATCGACGAAGCCGAAATCCCCTGTCGTACCGACCCTGACCTGTGGTTCGCCGAGTCGCCGGAGGACGTGGAGTTCGCGAAGGCTCTCTGCGGCGGCTGCCCGATCCAGAAGGCCTGCCTGTCTCGTGCGCTCGAGCGCGAGGAGCCGTGGGGCGTCTGGGGCGGCGAGCTCATCCTCAGGGGAACCATCATTCCTCGCAAGCGTCCGCGTGGGCGTCCGCGCAAGCACCCGGTCGCTGCCTGAACCACCGCACCCACGAGCAAGAAAGCAGAGAAACCATGATCGCTCAGTCGACGAGGAGCCTCGCAGTGCCGGATCTCATCCATGACCTGGTCAATGACCGAATACAAACGATGCATCGTGAGGCGGAGGAGCAACGCCTCATAACGCGCGTCGTTCGCGTGCAGCGGGCACGGCGTGGGGTCAGGCGGGCGAACGACCGCCTCCGCAAGGCCTTGAGCCACCCGTTCTGATCGGGGAGGTCCTGCCGCCGACGCAGGATCTCCCCGTAGGAGCCGAATAATCCAGAAGCCGGGCGCGTCCAGCGCCCGGCTTTCCCTTTTCCCCTCGGCAGCCGGTACGCACGACGCCCCCACAAGGAGCCCGCGTCCACGCTCCGACCAGTCGCCGGAGAGAGCCCGGTGCCGAGGAGAACCTCACCGGCAAATGACGAGCTGCCCAGCGAGGGCCTCCCATAGGATCCGTGCGGACGGTCGGATCTCGCGGGACGGCGCCGCTGGGCAGCTCTGCCGGATCGCGAGGCAGAATGTCGGACGCCTGCAGCAGGGGGTGTGGGCGTCGTGCCTCGCGCGCGCCGAGCGATCCGATGGGGCAGCCGGACCACTCGTCACGATCTCGCCCGTGCCTCCACGTCAAGGCACGGGAACAGTCAGGGGGCCAGGCAGTGAGTGCCGGGGATCTCGGCGGCCAGGCCCGGCCCCGACGGGTCGACCAGTGTGGTGAGGTCGCCGACGTTCGAGGTGAGGCAGCCGAGGGCGGCCGCCGGGTCGATGACGGCGTGCGCCGCGGTGGCGGCGGAGATCAGACCCGCTGCCACCAGGGCGGAAACTGCGAGCAGGCGTGCCGATCGGTCCATGACGTCCTCTCCAGGGATGACTGTCTGTATCCGAATCATTACACACAGTAGTCAAGTAAAGGTAGTGGGAACGTCGAATTCTCATCTTGCCGACTCTGCTCAAATGCGGGCGCGGACGGCCACAGTGTCAGCCGATGGCCAAGGCCTCGTCGTCGGGGTCGTCGGCGAAACCGGGAACCCAGCGGATCACCTCGTCACGGAAACGTGCCGTGGCGCCCAACTGGCACAGAACGCCCACGCCCGCCGCGTGCACCCGGTGGATGAGCACGTACGACGTCGGCAGGTTGAGCTGGCGGACCACGTTGGTGGGGCGGAGGTCCGTGACGCTGGCGACCTGCGCCTGCAGCCACTCCCTGCTGAACGTGAACTCCTCCACCGCCGTCGGCTCGACATAGGGCGCGAGGAAGGCCCGCAACGCGTCGGGGTCGATCTCGATGTCGTCGCGGATGAAGCCTTCCTGACGCAGGCCCCGCATGACGGTGTCCATGTCGCCCTGGTTGAAGATGCGGGTCAGCTGGCCGAACGACTTGGGGTAGCCGTCGGGCAGGCGGTTGACCGCGCCGAAGTCGAGAACGCCGAGCTTGCCGTTGTCGAGCATGCGGAAGTTGCCGGGGTGGGGATCGGCATGCAGCATGCCGACGCGCGCGGGGGAGCAGAAGAGGAAACGCACGAACAGTAGGCCGGCCCGGTCGCGCTGCTCCTTGGTGCCCTCGGCGATGATCCGGGACAGCGGTGTGCCGTCCATCCACTCGCTGACCAGCACCATCTCGTTGGCGGCGACGACGTCGGGGACGTGGAAGTCGGGGTCGCCGTCGAACTCCAGGGCGAACGCGTGCTGCGCCTCGGCCTCACTGAGATAGTCGAGCTCCTCGGCGATCCGCTCCCGGAGCTCGCTCAGCACGGCCTTCATGTCGAGACCGGGCAGCAGCGTGCCGAACACCTTGCCCAGGCGCGCCAGCTGCGCGAAGTCGCCGAGCAGCGCCTTGCCCGCCCCGGGATACTGAATCTTGACGGCCACGTCGCGGCCGTCGTGCCACACGGCCCTGTGCACCTGGCCGATCGAGGCGGCGGCCGTCGGCTGGTCGTCGAACGACAGGAAGTGCTGCCGCCAGTCGTCACCCAGCTGTTCCGTGAGCACGGTGTGGACCGTGGACGTGGGCAGCGGGGGCGCGGCGTCCTGCAGTTTCGTCAGCGTGGCGCGGTAAGGCCCGGCGATCTCCTGCGGCAGCGCCGCCTCGAAGATCGACAGCGCCTGCCCGAGCTTCATCGCGCCGCCCTTGAGCTCGCCCAGCACCTTGAAAACCTGCTCGGCGGTACGCTGCTGCACCTCCTGCGCCACGATCTCGGCGGACTTGCCACCGAGCCGTTTGCCCAGCCCCAGGGCAGTGCGTCCGGCGAAACTCAGCGGAAGGGCGGCCAGCTTGGCGGAGCGCGTGACGGCCCGGCGTGGAAGATCGCTCACACTGATGCGCGAACCCCGGAAGATCCGCTTCCCCCCTTCGTGGCAGTCCCTGAGCACGTCAGTCGTGGTTGTCATGCCATGACCATTCTTAGCGAATAAGGATTGTTTCGCATACAACGACATTGCGGGTGAATGGTCCAAGACCGCCTTCTCCAACGCCAATCAGGCGTTACGTCCACTGTGCCGTTGGTCACAACGGACTCCCGGCCATCGAGATGAGCAAGCGCGTGGCCGGTCGCCGCGGCCGCGACCAGGGCGGCCAGCGTCGAATCGCAGGCGATCTCACCGGGCGGATAACCACCCAGCCTCGCTGTGACGATAGGCCAAGCCGGGTCGTGGTCGCGCCGGGTCAGGTCGAGACAGTGCAGGCACGCGCTCCGGCCGGGCAGGACCAGCGGCCCGAGAAGGCCATGGCCCTCGAAGGCCGTCGCCAGAAGATGCGGGATGCCCAGCGCGGTCAGCTCGTTGACCAGTACCCCGTCCAGCGGGTCGACCGGCGCGAGAACGACCAGGTCGGGCCGGTCCGTGGCGTCCCCGAGATATGGCCCTCCCGCCACTGCGTCGACGGATGGCGCGACCTCCTCTTCCCCGCGCGGCTCGGACCGGGGGACGGGCGGGGACGGCCGGCCGCCATCGGCGGCCGCCCGGGAGGCCCGGGTCGCCTCCGGCCCAGGCGATGGCGGCCGCCCCGCCGGCCGTGACGGTGCCGCCGGTGTGGGAGTGGATGGCGGTCGTACCGCCGGTCGTGTTTGTGCCGCCGGTGTGGGAGTGGATGGCGGTCGAACCGCCGGCCCTGATGGTGCTGCCGGCGTGGGAGCGGATGGCGTACGCCCGCCGGAGGTGAGCCTTCTCGCGACCGCGACCGCACCGGCCTCGCGGGTCTGGCCCAGCTCCGCCCACGTCAGGCCGCCGGGCGTGATGTCGCCGGGCCGGACGACGCCCGGATCGAACACCCGCACGGTCCCCACTCCCGCACCCGCGAGCAGCGCGACGACCTGCGCCCCCACCTTCCCGGCTCCGTAGACCCGCACCCGCTTGCCCCTGCGCCGCTCCAGCACGGCGATCCCGCCTTCGGGCGAGGTCGAGGCCAGGTCGAGGGCGTCGAGCTCCGGCCGCAGCCGGTCGCGCTCGGCCAGCGAAAGGTCACGGAGCGAGCCGGGACCGGCGCCCGCGTCGTGGACGGCCCCTTGCCGGATGAGCTGGTCGAGCACGGAACGGGCACAGTCGTCCCCGAGACCGGCGTCGGCCGCCCCGCGCAGGACCTGCTCCAGCTCGCGGGTGCCGTCAAGACTCTCGATCCAGGCGCGGACGGGACGGGTCAAACCGCTCAGCAGGACGGACCTGAGCGGGTGCGCACCGTATTGGAGGGTGTGCTCGTCGCGGACGATGCGCCGGAGGGCGGGCTTCACACGTGGCCTCATGCCGGGAAGGTTCGCACGCCACAGCAAGATCCCGTGCGTCTTCCTCCGCGCCTGTGGACAACCACGCACCCGCCGCCGCGCCTGGGGACAACCGCAAACCCGCCGCCGCGCATATGGGCAACCACGGGCTTGCCGCAGCGCCTCTGAACGCGGTCTCCCTGCGCGCCCGGTCTCCCTGCGCGCCCGGCATCCCCGCGCACCCGGTCTCCCCGCCCGGCCACGTTACGCTTCCCGGCATGACCGAGCTCCTGGTTGACCGCCATGACGACGGAGTCGTCCTCATCACCTTCAACCGCCCCGACATGCGCAACGCCATGACCGACACGATGACCGCCCAGTGGCGCGCGATCATGTCGTCGCTGGCCAAGGACCGCGACGTGCGCTGTGTCGTCGTCACCGGCGCGGGCAGTGCGTTCTCGTCCGGCGGCGACCTGTCGTGGATCGGCGAACGCGGCGCGGAGGCCGTGCCGCAGTTGCGCGATCGCATGCTCGACTTCTACCGCACCTGGCTCATGGTCACCGAGCTCGAAGTCCCCACGGTCGCCGCCGTCAACGGTCCCGCCGTCGGCGCGGGTCTGTGCGTGGCGCTGGCCTGTGATCTCGTGTACGCCGCCGACGACGCCAAGCTGCTGGCCCCGTTCACGTCGCTGGGCCTGCATCCCGGCATGGCGGCCACGTACCTGCTGCCCAGAAGGGCGGGAACGGGCCTGGCCCGGGAGATGCTGCTCACCGGCCGCACCGTAACAGGAGCGGAAGCCGCGGTTAAAGCGCTAGTAAATGAATCTTTCCCGAAAGATGACCTTATGTCGGAAGTGCGGTCCATCGCCGGAAAGATCGCGAAGAACGCACCCATAGCGACACGACTGACGAAAGTGGCGCTGAACCAAGACCATCAGGACCTGGAAGCCGCGCTGAGGTGGGAATCCCTGGCACAGCCGGTGACCATGGCATCGTCCGACATGATCGAGGGACTGACCGCTCATCGGGAAAGGCGCGTGCCCAAATTCACCGGCTCCTAATCATCTGACCAGCAGAAACAACGGCCACCCTCTGTGGAATTTCGCCAGTCTCGGCTACCGTGCATATGTGCCCCCCGAGACAGTCGAGGTTCGTCGCAGTTCTCGTCGCAGGCGTACGGTCTCCGCCTACCGCGACGGTGACAAGACGATCGTGCTCCTGCCCGCCTGGCTGAGCGGCGAAGACGCGGATGAATGGGTGAGCCGGATGCTGGATCGGCTGGCCGCGAAAGAGCGCCGGCGACGGCCGACGGACGAGGCTCTGCTCGAACGGGCCAAGGAGCTGTCGGCCAAATATCTCGACGGCGGGCCCGACCCCGTGAGCGTGCGCTGGGTCGACAACCAGCAGCACCGCTGGGGCTCGTGCACCCCTGAGAACGGCACGATCAGGATCTCGACCCGGCTCAAGGGCCTGCCGGAATGGGTCATCAACTACGTGATCATCCACGAGCTGGTGCACCTGCTGGTCCCCAGCCACGGCCCCAAGTTCTGGGCGCTGGTAGAACAGTATCCGAAGGCGGAGCGGGCGCGCGGTTTCCTTGAAGGATTCTCCGCCGCGGCCCACACGGCACCGGAGGAATGTTGACCCGCACAGCCGCGGTCCTGGCACGACGGCGCATGTCCCAGGCGGCGCCACCGGGCGTCGACCCGGCGAGATTCCTCGAAGCGGTGGCTGAGGACACCTACGAGATGGTCGCCGGGCTGGAACTCGTCACCCCCGTCCTGATCACGAGCGTGCCCGAGCTCGACGAGATCGTCTGGCCGGGCACCCAGGTCATCGTGGTGGGCGAGGACGAGCCGCTGACGAAGATTCTCGCTCGCCTGGACACCGACCAGGCCGCCGTGATCGCCGCGGACGCACCCGACCTTCCTCCGCTGCTGGTCGGGAAGTTGTTCAGGGAGCTGGGCCGGGCCGAGATCACGGTCTGCCCCGCGGAGGGCGGCGGAGCCGTGGCGATGGCCTGCGCGCTTCCCGCGCCCGGCTGGGCCGACGCCGACCTCGACGCCCCCGACGTGGTGGCCGCGTTGCGCGCCCAGGCTCCCGGGCCGCGCAGGGTCGCCACGACCCCCGGCTGGCACCGCCTGCGCACCCGGGACGACGTCGAACGCCTCGACCCCGGCCTCGAAGGCTGGGACAACACGCGCGCGCTGATCGCCGCGCGCTGACTCAGGGCACGGTGAGCTGGGCCACCAGGGCACGGTGGTCGGTGCCCGGCACGTCGTGCACGCTGACCTCCTTGACGCCGACCCGCTGGTCGACCAGTACGTGATCGATGGTGATGATCGGCGGCACCCGCTTGTTGGCCGGCCACGTGGGGATCAGCCCGGCCCCCACCTGGTCGGCCGCGTCCTTGTAGCCGCGGGCCAGCAGCCGGCGCATGGGCGCGTGATCGAGCGAGGCGTTGAAGTCGCCCGCCAGGATCCGCACCCGCTCGCTCGACGCGGAGGGCAACGCCTCCAGCGCCTCATGCCAGCCGGCGTAATACCGGCCGAGCGGCGGATGGGGGTGCGCGTCGACGAACTCGACGGGCGGCCCGCCGGGCAGGGAGACCAGCGCGGCCGGCATCCGGTGCCCGATCTGCGGCATCAGACCGGGGAGCTCCTGCATCGGGTGCTGGGAAAAGAGTCCGCTTCCGCTGGCGCTCCACTCGGGTTCGAGCACCCGGTGCGGCATGATCTCCTTGAGCCCCGCGGCGTCCAGATCGGCGACGGCCTCCGGGGTCAGTTCCTGGGTGGCCAGCACGTCGGGGTCGAACTCGCGTACGAGCCGCATGATCGTCGCCACGTCGGCCCTGCCGAAAAACATGTTGATCGTCATGACCTTGAGCGACCGGCCCGCCGTGGCGTCCGCGGTGCCCAGCGCGCGGGGCAGCACGCTGAAGCCGAGCGCGGTCGTGGCGAGCAGTGCGACGGCGGTCGCGGCCCGCTTGCGCCCGACCGCCGCGATCAGCAGCGGGATCAGCGAACCCGCCGCCGCGTACGGGGTCGCGGTCATGAGCTGCGTGGGCAGGGACCCGCGCTCCAGTCCGGCCGCCCGGGCCACGGCCCAGGCGGCGAACGGGGTCACGGCCAGCCAGGTCAGCGCCGCCGCCGGGAACCTGCGGCGTTTGCGCTCCGGCACCACGATCGTGCCGCCGACGGCGGAAGTCTCCACGCAAGCCCCCTTTTTGGAACGACCCAAGAGGACTCTAGCCAAGTGCGCGAGAGCTCAGCGCGTCCCGTCCCCGCGCGGCCAGCCGCCGCGTGGCGTCGTCGGACAGTTCGGGAATCTCGTCGACGGGGAACCAGCGCAGATCGAGCGACTCGTCGCTGATCACCGCCTCCGCCTCGCTGGGGGCCACGGCCGCGTACTCGACGTCGAGATGCCAGCTGCGCGGCGGATGGCACCACACTTCGTGCTTGTCGACGGCGAGTGGGCCCGGCAGCAACTCAAGCCCGGAGATCCCCGACTCCTCCCATGCCTCCCGCAGCGCCACGTCGGCGAGCGACATGTCGGAGATCTCGCAGTGGCCGCCCATCGGCAACCACATCTTGGCCTTCGGATGCAGCGTGAGCAGCACCCGGGAGCCGTCGTGCGACAGCACCGCCGTCGTCGCCGTCAGATGCCCCGGCACGCACTCGCGCAGCATCGCGTCGTCGTGGGTGCGCAGGTGCTCGAGGAACTCCGTCCGCAGCGCCTCTTCCTCGGGTGTGGGCGCCGTCCAGCCGGACAACACCGCCACGGCATCGCGGTGCAGGCTCAACTCTTGCCGCCCTCGCCCTCTCCCTCGTCGTCCGGCTTGGCCTCCAGCTGGGAGATGTCCCACGACTGCTCACCGCGTACGAATGCCTCGGGGTCGTCGAGATCGTCGGCCGTCGGCATCAGGTCGGGGTGCGACCACAGCGCGTCGCGCCCGTCGACCCCGCGCTCGCTCTCCAGCGCGCGCCACAGCGCGGCGGCCTCGCGCAACCGCCTGGGCCGCAGCTCCAGCCCCACCAGGGTGCCGAACGTGAGCTCGGCAGGACCGCCGGTCGCGCGCCGCCTGCGTACGGTCTCCGCGAGAGCGACGGCGGACGGGAGCTTGCCCTGGGCGGCCTGGTCGACCACGGTGGCCACCCATCCCTCGACCAGGGCGAGCATGGTCTCCAGCCGCGCCAGTGCGGCCTTCTGCCGCTCGGTCTCCTCGGGCTTGAGCAGGTTGCCCCCGCTCAGCGCCTCCTGGATGGCCTCGGGGTTGTTGATGTCGAGACCGCGGATCTGCTCTTCGAGCGCGGACGTGTCGACGGTGATGCCCCTGGCGTATTCCTCGACCGCGCCGAGCAGATGCGAACGCAGCCACGGAACGTGCTGGAACAGCCGGTGGTGCGCGGCCTCACGCAGCGCCAGGTAGAGCCTGATCTCGTCGGACGGCACTTCCAGGCCCTCGCTGAACGAGGCGATGCCGCCGGGCAGCAGCGCGGCCGTGTCGGACAGGGGCAGCCCGATGTCGGTGGTGCCGACCACCTCGCGGGCCAGCGACCCGATCGCCTGGCCGATCTGCTGGCCCACCATCATGCCGCCCATCTGCTTGAGCATGCCCATCAGCGGCCCGGCCATCTGCTGGGCCTCCGGCGGCAGCCCGGAGCCGCCGAGCGCGCCGCCCATGGTCTCGACCATGCGTTCGGCGATGGGCTCGCAAAGCTTCCGCCAGATCGGGACGGTGTTCTCGATCCACTCGGACCGGCTCCAGGCCTGCGGATTGGACACGCCGCTGGGCAGCGTCGTCGCTTCGTTGAGCCACAGGTCGGCCAGGCTGAGCGCCTCGATGATCTGGCGGCGCTCGCCTTCCATGACGCTCGGATCGCCTTCGGCGGCCACGGAGTGCCGGGCGATGTTCTTGGCCATGTCCCAGTTGACAGGGCCTGAACCCTGCGGCGCCGACAACATGTCGGCGAACTGGCGCATCGCCTGAGCCATCTGCTCAGGGTTGCCGAACATGGCGAACGGGTTCTCGTTAGGGTCGTTTTCGCGACCTGGCAGGTCAGTCACCGCTCTACCTCGTGCAGGATGGAGGAGTCCACATCCGCCACGTTAGTCGTCCTACGGCGGATCAGTGCAAAGTGAGGACCTGGTGCCTACCTCGAAACGCCCGCGTCAACCCGTCGTAGCCGTCACCGGCGCGGCCTCCGGTCTCGGCCGTGAGCTGCTCGCGAGGCTCGTATCCGCTGCGGATTTCCGCAGGGTGGTGGCCATTGACGAGCAGCGCGGCGACGTCGGTGAGGCCACCTGGCGAGTGCTCGACGTACGGGATCCGCTCTTGGCGAACCGGATCTCCGACATCGACGTCCTTGTTCATCTGGCCGGTGACTACACCGTCGACTCCGACCCCGGCGAGCGCCGGGCCTACAACCTGCGCGCCGCCCAGACCGTGCTGACCGCCTGCGCCGCGGCGCGCGTCCGCCGCGTGGTGCTGGTCACAAGCGCGATGGTGTACGGCGCCGCCCCCGACAACGACGTCCCTCTGCCCGAGGACTCCCCGGTCACGGCCGAGCCCGACACCGGCGTCGTCGGCGACTTCCTGGAGATCGAGTCGCTCGTACGCAGGTCGCTGCGCAGCCATCCCGGCCTCGAGGTGACCGTGCTGCGCCCGGCCGCGGTCGTCGGCCCGGGGGTCGACACGGTGATCACCCGTCACTTCGAGTCGCCCAGGCTGCTGACCGTGAAGGGCTGCAACCCTCATTGGCAGTTCTGCCACATCGACGACCTGCTCTCGGCGCTGGAACTGGCGGCGCGCGGAGCCGTCACGGGCGTGGTGGCGGTCGGGTGCGACGGGTGGATGGAGCAGGAGCAGGTCGAGGAGATGTCCGGCATCCGCCGGTTCGAGCTGCCCGCCGGGCTGACGTTCGGCACGGCGCAACGCCTGCACCGGCTCGGCATCACGCCGGCGCCCGCGACCGACCTGCACTACGTCGTCTATCCGTGGGTGGTCGACTGCACGGCGCTGCGCGAGGCCGGATGGAAGCCGTCGTGGACCAACGAGGCCGCGTTCGAGCAGCTCCTGGAGCTGCGCGAGAACAGGACGACGGTGGTCGGCAGGCGCCTGCCCGTCAAGGAGGCGACGCTCACGGCGGCCGGCGCCACCGTCGCCGTGATCGGCACGGCGGCGATCGTCCGCCAGGTGCGCAAGAAAAGGCGCCAGTGAAGGCCCTTGAGAGAATTCCCAGCCGATCTGCTGCTAGAGCTTTGACCAGGCACGACAACAGAGCCGCGGGCAGGCGGGCAGGTTCGCTGTTGGTAGTCTCTTTCCGTGGACGTCATCCGGTTGCTCGGCATTCGTGAGACCCCGCTGTCCGTGGACGAGGTGCTGGCCGCCGTGGGCGACCACGCCGCAGGCGGCACCACGATCTTCGTGGGCACCGTCCGCGAGCAGGACCACGGGAAGCCGGTGACCCGGCTCTCCTACTCGGCGCACCCCTCGGCCGAGGCCGAGCTGCGTCAGGTGGCCGAGAAGGTGGCCGCCGACTTCCCCGTGACCGCGCTGGCCGCCGTCCACCGGGTGGGAGACCTGGAGCTGGGCGACACGGCCGTGATCGTCGCAGTGGCCGCGCCGCATCGTGGCGAGGCGTTCGAGGCCTCGCGCAGGCTGATCGACGACCTGAAGGCGCACGTCCCGATCTGGAAACACCAGTCATTCGCCGACGGCGAGGCCGAATGGGTCGGTGTCGGCGAATAGGCTTTCCACCATGTCGCGACGCGCCCTGACCCTGCTGCTGTCGGGGTTCCTCGTGCTCGCTCTCGGCGTGGTGGGCGCGTTCCAGGAGGTCCCGTACGTCGTGCTGAGCCCCGGCCCGACGGAGAACACCATCGGCGAGGTCGACAAGAAGCCCGTGATCTCGATCAAGGGCCGGCAGACCCACGCCACCACGGGCACGCTGAGCCTGGTCACGGTCGCCTACCAAGGCGGACCCGCCGCCCAGATCGACCTGCTGACCGCGTTGCGCGGCTGGATCGACCCGACCGTCGCGGTGGTCCCGCAGGAGACCATCTTCGCTCCCGACCGCGACCCCCAGGAGGTCGAGGAGGAGAACACGGTCGAGATGACCAACTCCCAGGACTCGGCGACCGCCGCCGCGCTCAACGAGCTCAAGGTCCCCTACGACATGGTCGTGACGGTCGTCTCCACGGAGAAGGGCAAGCCGGCCGAGGGCAAGCTGCGCAAGGACGACCAGATCAACTACGTCGACGGCAAGGAGGCGAAGAACGTCGACGTCGTGGGCGACGCCGTCAAGGCTCACAAGCCCGGCGAGAGCGTCGTCTTCAACGTCACCAGGGGCAAGGAGAAGCTCGACGTCACGGTGCCGACGATCGCGGGAGATCAGGGGCAGACCCTGGTGGGCGTGCTGATGCAGGCCAAATACAAGTTCCCGTTCGAGGTCGACATCAACGTGGGCGACGTCGGCGGGCCCAGCGCCGGGCTGATGTTCTCGCTCGGCATACTCGACAAGCTCACTCCCGGCTCGCTCACCGGCGGCAAGCGGATAGCCGGCACCGGCACCATCCAGCCGACGGGCGAGGTGGGGGCGATCGGCGGCATCGCCCAGAAGATGGTCGGCGCGAAAGATTCGGGCGCCACCATCTTCCTGACGCCCGCCGACAACTGCGCCGAGGCCTTGAAAGCGGTGCCCGACGGGCTCCGCCTGGTCAGGGCCGACACTTTGCACAACGCGGTGCAGGCGCTGGACGCGCTGCGCGCGGGTAAGGGCAACGTGCCCGCATGTGACGCCGGATGAAACTTTCGGCAAGGCCCATGCGTTAGTCGTAGGGCTGGCACAGCGGTGTAGGTTGCCAGCACGGACCGAATTTTCATTACGACGAGGGGTTGGCCTTGAGCTTCCGGACCCCAGGAGCCGGCAGGGCGATGCGCTTGCCCCGCCGACCGCGACTGCTTCTGCCCGTGGCGATCGCCCTTGTGGTGATCGTCGCCCTGTTCTTTCTCTTCTCCGGCATTTACACCGACTACCTGTGGTTCGACGCGACGAACTACACGTCGGTCTTCACCGGTGTGCTGCTGACCCAGATCGTGTTGTTCCTGGTCGGAGCGGCACTGATGGTCGCCATCGCCGGCGGCAACATGTTGCTCGCCTTCCGGATGCGGCCGATGTTCGGCCCCGCGGTGTTCGGCGGGAGCAGCGGCGCCGACCGCTATCGCATGGCGCTCGACCCCCACCGCAAGCTGATCTTCATCGTCGGCATGGGGCTGCTCGCGCTCTTCTCCGGTTCCTCGTTCGCCGGTCAGTGGCAGACGTGGCTGAAGTTCGTCAACGGCGAGGCCTTCGGCAAGCAGGACCGGCTGTTCGGGATGGACATCTCGTTCTTCATGTTCGACTACCCGTTCATCCGGATGGTCCTGAACTTCCTGTTCACTGCGGTGATCATCTCCATCATTCTCGCGGCGATCACCCACTACCTCTACGGCGGTTTCCGCCTGCAGTCGCCAGGCGTCCACGCCTCCAGGGCCGCCCGCACGCACCTGTCGGTGCTGCTGGGCGTGTTCCTGCTGCTCAAGGCCGTCGCCTACTGGGTCGACCGCTTCGGCCTGGTCTTCTCCGACCGCGGTTTCGTGCACGGCGCCTCCTACACCGACGTCAACGCCGTCCTGCCGGCCAAGACCATCCTCGCGATCATCGCCCTGATCTGTGCCGCCCTGTTCTTCGCGGGCGTGTTCCGGCCCGGCGGCATGCTGCCGGGGGTCTCCGCGGGCCTGCTGGTGCTCTCGGCCATCCTGATCGGCGGCGTCTACCCGGCGCTGGTCGAGCAGTTCCAGGTCAAGCCCAACCAGCAGGGCAAGGAGTCCCCCTACATCCAGCGCAACATCGAGGCCACGCGGGAGGCGTACAACGTCGACAAGACCGAGGTCGAGACCTACAACGCCCAGGCCGACCCGGCGAAGGTCGACAGCAACGGCGACACCTCGGTCTCCGGCGTGCGGCTGCTCGACCCGGCGCTCGTGTCCTCGACGTACGAGCAGACGCAGCGCATCCGAGGCTTCTACAGCTTCGGCGACACGCTCGACGTCGACCGCTATCCCGACAGCACGGGCAAGCTGACCGACCACATCGTCGGCGTGCGTGAGCTGACCAGCCCGCCCCAGGACCAGAACAACTGGATCAACCGCGCCCTGGTCTACACCCACGGCTACGGCTTCGTCGCCGCGCCCGGCAACCAGGTCGACTCCAGTGGCCTGCCCGCCTACGACGCCAAGGACATGCCGGTCACGGGCCCGCTGGTCGACAGCGCCAAGCTCAAGGAATCGCGCATCTACTTCGGTGAGGACCCGTCGTCCTCCGAATACGTCATCGCCGGCGGCAACCCTGAGAACCCGCAGGAGCTCGACTATCCGGAGACGGGCGGCACGGGCCAGAAGAACACGACCTACACCGGCAAGGGCGGAGTGCCCGTCGGCTCGTTCATCAACCGGCTCGTCTACGCCGCCAAGTACAGCGAGGCCAACATCCTGCTGTCGGGCGACATCAACGACAACTCCAAGATCCTCTACGTCCGTCACCCGCGTGAGAGGGTCGAGCAGGTCGCGCCGTTCCTGACGCTCGACGGCAACCCCTACCCGGCGATCATCGACGGGCGGGTCACCTGGGTCCTCGACGGCTACACCACGTCCAACGACTACCCCTACGCGCAGAGCGAGAGCCTCGGCGACATGACGCGCGACACGTCCACCGACCGTCGCGTGATCGCCCAGCAGCCGCGTGACCAGATCAACTACATCCGCAACTCCGTCAAGGCCACGGTCGACGCCTACGACGGCACGGTCAAGCTCTACGCCTGGGACAACAACGACCCGGTGCTCAAGACCTGGAGCAACGCCTTCCCCGGCGTCATCCGCCCGGCCTCTGAGATGAGCGCCGACCTGCGCAACCACGTGCGCTACCCGGAAGACCTGTTCAAGGTGCAGCGCTACACGCTCTCGCGCTACCACATCACCGACCCGGCCGCCTTCTACAGCGGCCAGGACTTCTGGAACGTCCCCAACGACCCGACGCAGGGCGAGCAGAACGTCAAGCAGCCTCCCTACTACCTGACCACCACGATGCCGGGCGGCACGCCGACGTTCTCGCTGACGACGACGTTCGTGCCGCGTCAGGGGCCCAACCTGGCGGCGTTCATGGCGGTCGACTCGTCGGCGGGTTCCGGATACGGCCGCATGCGCATCCTGCGCATGCCGTCCAGCACACCCATTCCAGGCCCCGGCCAGGCACAGAACGCCTTCCAGAGCCGCTTCGCGGGTGAGCTCAACCTGCTGGGCGTCGGTGCGTCGTCCGTGCGTTACGGCAACCTGCTGACGCTCCCGTACGCGGGCGGGCTGGTCTACATCGAGCCGGTCTACATCCAGGTGGCGGCCGGCGGCGGTCAGGAGCCCTACCCGATCCTGCAGCGGGTCCTGGTGTCGTTCGGCTCCAAGATCGGTGTGGCCCGCACGCTGGAGGAGGCGCTGCAGGAGGTCTTCGGCGGCGAGCAACAGCAGCAACAGCAGGACCAGCAGCAGAACGAGCAACAGACCCAGCCCAACCAGGCCAACACGGCGCTCAACTCGGCGATCGCCAACGCCAAGAAGGCCTACGACGACGCGCAGAAGGCCCTGCAGGCGAGCCCGCCCGACTGGGACGCCTACGGCGACGCCCAGAAGCGGCTGGACGATGCCCTGAAGACGCTGGAAGGGGCCAACAAGCAGCAGGCGGCGCCGACGGGCACTCCTAGTCCTTCGCCCACGGCCACACCGTCAGCGACCCCCACGGGCTCGCCGCCGGCGTCCGCGCCGCCGTCACCCGCACCGTCACCCACCGGATCGCCGGCGGGAGACACCTCTTAGCGCAATCAATTTGCGCCCACCCCGCGTCGCCGATACGCTTGAAAAGCACGACGACGCGGGGTGGAGCAGTTCGGTAGCTCGCTGGGCTCATAACCCAGAGGTCGCAGGTTCAAATCCTGCCCCCGCTACCAGGCCAGAGGCTCGAGATCTGGAAACAGGATCGGGCCTCTGATCGGTTCAGAGATGTGCTCGTCACAAGCACTCCTCTGAAGGCTGTATAGTTGAAAGTGACACACCGACGCGGGGTGGAGCAGTTCGGTAGCTCGCTGGGCTCATAACCCAGAGGTCGCAGGTTCAAATCCTGTCCCCGCTACTCAACAGAGTTCCCGGTCACCGGATCATCCGGCGGCCGGGAACTTTTTCGTTTCTCTGACAATTTCTCCGATTGGCCGGCCTTGTCGTGTGTCTACGCGTGGGCCGGCGGAGCGGCGTCGTCAAGCACGACCTGATCCGGACCGCGCTGTTCGCACTTTCACCGGTTCCACTCGTCCGGTCCCACAAAGGGGTCGGGTTCGTCGAGCGGGTTCACGTACGTACCGGAGTCCCGGAGGTCCTCCTCGCCGACCCAGCGCGAGATGCCCCGCGAGACCTCGTCGTCGATCTCGGCGATGCGGTGCAGGTAGGGCAGCCGGTCCCGGTACATGTCGATGAGCGACAGCTGGAGGTCGTCCCCCATGTCCTGGCCGATCTCGTAGAGGTTGTCGTCCATGACGCTCAAACCTTTTTGATCATCTCGATCGTCTTCTGTACGGCCCAGCCGAGGAGCAGGAACCCGAAGACGACCTGCACGATGCGCATCCACAGGGACGAGAAGTGGTCGGCGTACATCACAATGCCGACCCACATCAGGCCGAATATCCCGACGAGGAGGATTGCTGCCCAGTTCAGCCCTCGCTGCCACATATGTGCAGTGTCGCAGGCGGTCGCCCAATGGTGGGTATGCCGGGAGTCGTCATCGGGTCACTGCGCGTTGAGCCCGCCGTGCCCGGTGAACTTCAGCGGGGGAGCGTCCTGCCCGTGCCCACGCAACGCCGCAGTGGCACGGCGCGTCGGCGGGGCCGCTGCGGCGACTCCTCCAGGCACGCGAGCAGCGCGGCCGCCGTCCTGGCGTCGGCGAGGACACGCTGTACGGTCTCGTCGTCCTGGGGCAGCTGGCCGTGCTCTGCCAGCTCGTGCTTGAGGAAGGCCATGGGATCCGGCGCGTGCACGGCCTCGGCGGCGACGGTCGCCCGCGCGGACGTGAGCAGGCGCAGATAGTGCGTGCGGAGAATGGCCTCGCGCATGCGGGACTGTTCGAGGTCGTCGAGCAGCATCCTGGCGATGCTCAGCAGGTCTCCTGCCTGGGTCGTCTCGTCGGCGAGGAAGGCGCGGATGTCGTCGAACTCCGAGCGGGTCATGGCGGACACCTCCGAGAGCGCAGTCTGCTCGTAGGTACATTGGTACCGGCGGGCGATTGCGGATGGCTTGACGTCGGCTTGCGCCGCGACGGCGCCAGGGGAGTTCGTTGGTGAGGTTTGGGTGTCCCCTGGGAAGGGAAGAACCTTCTGATTACCTGAGTGGGCCGAAGTAGGTGCCACAGGCTGCTAGAGTTGCTTCCCGCAGGGCGGTCCGGAGGTTCCTCGGAGCCACGGAGAAGCCCGGCGAATCCCACTACCTTCACGGTCGTCCGCCGATGGTTTCGCATCGATTCGGATCGGCTGGTAAGTTAGAGGGGTTGTCTCCGAAAGGGGGCGGCGCTTAATTCCCGCAGGTTGTGCAGGTCCGGTCAATTTGACAGAGACTTGAACGGCTGAAAGAGTTAAGACACAACGAAATGAACGCCTCCGAGCGGGGATCCCGGTTGCCGGGGTTTTGGTGAGGATGGACGCGTGCGTTTCTTGAGAACTCAACAGTGTGTTAAAAGCCAGTGCATGATGCACAACCCCGTCCATCGGCTGCAGGTTTTCTTTTGTGGTCGGTGTTGACGGATTCCTTTTTGATAGTTGGGTTCAGACCTTTTTTGGAGAGTTTGATCCTGGCTCAGGACGAACGCTGGCGGCGTGCTTAACACATGCAAGTCGAGCGGAAAGGCCC
>NZ_SMLD01000006.1:0-123787 GCF_004352805.1 Nonomuraea mesophila | reverse complement strand
CCCCGAGCCCGCCTGCTCGTCGCGTGGATCCCCCGACCCCGCCTGCCCGTCGTGCGGATCAGCCGCGGTGCTCTGCCCGGCCGGAGGGCGGCCTGGTGACGGTGTGCCCGGCGTCGGGTCCCAGGGGGCGCGGGGTCGGCCCAGCGCCGTGTCGAGGCGGCCGAGCAGGGCGTCGTGGACCGCGCCGAACAGCGCCGCGCGTCCGCCGGCGAGCGCCGCCAGGTGCTCGTCTCCGATCGACCCCGCAGCCACCTTGTCGGCCGCCTCGCTCACCCGATCGCCGATCGGGCTGACCGCCAGCGCGCCCGCCAGGGCGGTCAGCGCCGCGGCCGCGTCCTCGCCGACCCGGGCCAGCCCGAGCGTGAGCGCGTCATCGAACCCCGACACCAGGTCGAGCGTCTCATCGGCCCCCTCGGGCCCGCCCGCGAGCACCTCACCGAGCTGTACGTCCAGCATCAGCGCGCCACCCCCTTCTCCGGGGTCGTCGAGGGGAACCAGTGCAGCTCGGCCAGCGGCTCGATGCTGTCGGGCACCTCGAGATAGGCCAGATGGCGCAGGAACCTGCTGAACACCACGGCCGCCGGAGTGCGCTCGGGCTGCCCGTGGATGCAGCTCATCAGCGAGTCACCCGCCGGCACCTCGACCCGGAGGTAGCGGGCCACCCGGTCGAGGCCGTACTGCACGACCGCCTCGTCGGCCAGCATGCTGATGTGCTTGCAGGCGTAGCCGTGCAGCGCGCCGCACGGCCGGTTGTTGTTGGTGCTGCAGCTCAGCGCGTGCGTGCCGGCGGTGATCGAGGAGACGTAGACCCGCTCGATGTCGGATCCGCTCGACACGACCCCCTGCAGCCGCCCGTCGGCCAGCTCGACGAAGGGCACCTTCGCCAGTTTGCGCGGCGCGACAGGCGACACCACAGGCACCACGCTGCGCCGCTCCCACGCGGTCTCGTCCGCGTCCACGACCTCAGAACCTCCCGCCCCAGCCGGTGCGCGGGCGCGGGCGGGAGTGCCCGCGCCGCCGCAAACGGCTGATCATGGTCCGGGAACTTACCTCACGCGACCGACAGAACAGGCCCGGAACGATCAACGGCTGCGATGCCGCCGTACGCCCCACGGGACGGGCGGGTTGTCGATAATATTGCTGACCAGGATGGGTTCGTACGGCATCGGGAGGATCGTGTGGTCCCAGGGTCCCCGCAGGAGGAGACGCTGACCGGACGGGTCAGAGCAGCGGTGCTCCGCGGGGATTTCGTGCCCAACCAGCGGCTCGTCGAGGCCGACGTGTGCGAGCTGTTCGGCGCCACCCGGGCCGCGGTGCGCGAGACCTTCAAGGAGCTGGCCGCCGAGGGCCTGGTCGAGATCCTCAGGAACAAGGGCGCCCGCGTCCGCGCGGTCTCCAAGGAAGAGGCCGTCGAGATCACCGAGGTGCGGATGGTGCTGGAGGGCCTGTCGGCCGCCAAGGCCGCCGAACGGGTCACCCCCGAGCAGGCCGGGCGGCTGCGGGAGATCGTCGCCTCCATGCGTACGGCCGTGCAGTGCAACGACCTCGACCGCTACTCCGAGCTGAACGCCGCCCTGCACGCCGAGATCCGCGAGATCGCCGGCCACCGCACCTCAGCAGTGATCATCGAACGGCTGGGGGCGCAGGTGGTGCGGCACAAGTTCCGTCTCGCCCGGCAGCAGGGCCGGGCCGCGGTGTCGCTGCCGCAGCACGAGCTGATCGTGGCGGCCATCGTCGCCGGCGACCCCGAGGCCGCGCAGACGGCGATGCAGCAGCACCTGCGCAGCGTCGCCAAGGCGCTTGAGGCCTCCGACGGCTGACCGGCCGCGACGCCGCGCCGACCGTCCAGTGGTTGGCGACGAAACTGTCGACAATCGCCGGTCCTCGGGAAGTCAGGCCACGTGTTCCTTGATCGCCACGCTGGTCAGGGCGAACAACAGGTCGAGGTCGGGCTCCGCGTCCATCCGCACGGCGACCCACGCCGGGTCGGGGCATGCCTGCACCTGGCCGCATTCGCGCAGGTAGGGGGCCAGCCGGTCGATCGCCGGCGTGGTCAGGCGCACCTGCACCTCGTCGCCGCCGGCCAATTTGAGGATCTCGGTTCCGCGTACGGTGAACGTGGGGCCGCGCCGGGTGTCGATCACCACGAGCGCCGGCCAGGATCGGAATTCGGCAACCGCACGGGCCACATAGGGCCCGTGGCGTGCAACGGTCCGCCGCCAGGCGGTCATCCCTGCCACGCCTCAATGCTGAGGCACGGTACACCTCCACGTCAGCGGCTGTTCCGCAACCGTTATCTATCCGTCCGGTGAGATAACCGCACGGCTCACGACCGGATCCGGCGCGCACGCAGCCCTGCGAGCCGGATTCTGGCGATATTTCTCCATCTCTGCATCGCGTATTGACGCCTCCCCGGCCTGCGGCTACCGTCCATTTTATAAGGAAACTTTACTAATAGTTTCCTCTGTGGCATCCCATCCCGTACACCCCCCAACCGGATGTCGGAGCATCATGAGACACACCATCCTGCGCAAGACCCTCGCCGGGCTGGCGGCGTTACTGCTGCCGCTCACCGTCCTCGTCGCCGCCCCGTCGTGGGCCGCCGCCTCCTCCTCCGCCTCCTCCGCCGTCGCCGCCATGGCCGACTGGGCCACGTGGACGCCCTACACGGTGGGCACGCGCGTCACCCACAACGGCGTCACGTACGAGTGCCTCCAGAGCCACACCTCCCAGCCCGGCTGGGAGCCGCCGAACGTCCCCGCGTTGTGGAAGCGCGTCAGCGACGGAGGCGGCGGGGACGACACCACCGCCCCGAGCGTGCCGGGCAACCTGCGGACGACCGGTGTCACCGACCGCAGCGTCTCCCTCGCCTGGAACGCCTCCACCGACAACGTCGCCGTCACCGGCTACGAGGTCTACCGGGGCGGCACCCTGGTCACCACGGTCACCGGCACCACCCACACCGACACCGGGCTGAGCCCCGAGACCCGCTACTCCTACACCGTCAGGGCACGCGACGCCGCGGGCAACCGCTCAGCCGCCGGCAACACCGTCAACGCCACCACCGCCGAGGGTGACGACGGCGGCGACCCGGGCGGTCCGGGCGACGGCGGGAACAAGGTGCTCGGCTACTTCGTGCAGTGGGGCGTCTACCAGCGCAACTACCACGTCAAGAACATCGACACCAGCGGCTCGGCGGCCAAGCTGACGCACATCAACTACGCCTTCGGCAACGTGCAGAACGGCCAGTGCGCGATCGGCGACAGCCACGCCGACTACGACCGCTTCTACCAGGCGAACGAGAGCGTGGACGGCGTCGCCGACACCTGGGACCCGGGCGCGCTGCGCGGCAACTTCAACCAGTTGCGCAAGCTCAAGCAGAAGTACCCGCACCTGAAGGTCCTGTTCTCGTTCGGCGGCTGGACCTGGTCCGGCGGCTTCACCCAGGCCGCCAGGAACCCGGCCGCGTTCGCCGAGTCCTGCTACCGGCTGGTCGAGGACCCGCGCTGGGCCGACGTGTTCGACGGCATCGACATCGACTGGGAGTACCCGAACGCCTGCGGCCTTTCCTGCGACAGCAGCGGCCCGGCCGCGTACCGGAACCTCATGCAGGCGCTGCGCGCCCGGTTCGGCTCCGGCAACCTGGTGACCGCCGCCATCACGGCCGACGGCACCAACGGCGGCAAGATCGACGCGGCCGACTACGCCGGCGCCGCGCAGTACGTCGACTGGTACAACGTCATGACCTACGACTACTTCGGCGCCTTCGCCCCGCAGGGCCCGACCGCGCCGCACTCGCCGCTCACCTCCTACAACGGCATCCCGACACCCGGCTTCCACTCCGACGCCGCGATCCAGAAGCTGAAGAGCAAGGGCATCCCGGCGAGCAAGCTGCTGCTCGGCGTCGGCTTCTACGGCCGCGGCTGGACCGGCGTCTCGCAGGCCGCGCCGGGCGGCACGGCGAGCGGGGCAGCACCCGGCACGTACGAAGCGGGCATCGAGGACTACAAGGTACTCAAGACCCGCTGCCCGGCCACGGGGACGGTCGCGGGCACCGCGTACGCCTACTGCGGCAACCAGTGGTGGAGCTATGACACGCCGGCCACGATCGGCGGCAAGATGAGCTACTCGAAGAACCAGGGCCTCGGCGGCGCGTTCTTCTGGGAGCTCAGCGGCGACACCTCCAACGCCGAGCTGCTCACGGCCATGAGGAACGGCCTCGGCTGACCTGACCGCCAGAAGGGCCGGCCCGCCGCTGATCGGGCCGGCCCTCCCGACCGGCGCTCGACCGGCCCCTCGACCGGCCCCTCGGCCGGTGCGGTTCAGCCCAGCTCGCGCACCTGCTCGGCCGTCAGTGAGACGGTGGAGGCGGCGAGGTTCTCCTCCAGGTGGGCGACCGTCGACGTGCCGGGGATCGGCATCGTCACCGGGGAGCGGGCCAGCAGCCAGGCCAGGCTGACCTGCGCGGGCGTGGCGCCGACGGCCTGTGCGACGTGGTCGACGGGGCCGCCGGGCTCCGCCAGCCTGCCCTTGGCGATGGGGCTGTACGGGATGAACCCGATGCCCTCCTTCTCGCAGTGCTCCAGCACCCCTTCGGAGACCCTGAGGGTGAGGTTGTAGCGGTTCTGCACGGTGACGATCTCGACGACGCGCCGCGCCCGTTCCAGCTCCTCGACGCCCACCTCAGAGAGGCCGACGCTGCCGATCTTGCCCTCGTCCCGCAGCGCCTTGAGCTCGCCCACCTGGTCCTCCAGCGGAACGGCAGGGTCCACGCGGTGCAGCTGCAGCAGGTCGATCCGGTCGAGTCCGAGCCTGCGCAGGCTCATCTCGACCTCCTGCCGCAGGTACGCGGGCCGCCCCACCGGCTCCCACTGGCCCGGCCGCGGGCGTACGAACCCGGCCTTGGTCGCGATCAGCAACCCTTCCGGGTACGGGTGCAGCGCCTCCCTGATGAGCTCCTCGTTGACGTACGGCCCGTAGGAGTCGGCGGTGTCGATGAGGTCGACGCCCAGTTCGACGGCCCTGCGCAACACCCGCACGGCCTCGTCGTGATCGCGCGGCGGCCCCCAGACGCCCGGCCCGGTGAGGCTCATGGCGCCGAAGCCGAGACGGCGGACGCTCTTGTCACCGACGGTGAAGGTGCCGGGCGAGTAGGACATCTGGCCTCCCCAGGTGCGACGTTCCAAGTCCGTGATTCAACGGATACAAGGCCCATCTTCCTATGACTCGGATTGATGCATACGTTTCGGGCTACGCGCGCGCATTTCACCTCACCTCCGAGGAGCAACCATGCGTTCTGGTTTACGCACGAGCGTGCTCGGCGCGGTCACCGCCACGGCCGTGGCCCTGTCCCCGCTCGCCTTCACCGGCTCCGCCGCCGCCCACCCCGGCAGCGGACACGGGCATGGGCACGGGCATGGGCACGGGCATGGGCACGGCCACGGGGACTCCGTACGCAAGCTCGTCAAGGCCGTCTCCGGGAAGAAGGTCAAGAAGCACCTGCGGGCGTTCCAGTCCATCGCCGACGCCAACGGCGGCACCCGCGTGTCCGGCACCCGCGGCTTCGACGCCTCCCGCGACTACGTGGCCGGCAAGCTGCGCCGCGCCGGCTACCAGGTGACGATCCAGCCGTTCGAGTTCACCTTCGACGGGTACGTCACGCCGCCCCTGTTCCAGCGGACCGGCCGGCAGCCGAAGACGTACACGTACGGGTTCTTCTCCGACTACGTGGCCATGGGTGACTCGCCCGCGGGCGAGGTCAGCGGCACGTTGCAGCCCGTGGACCTGGTCCTGCCGCCCGGCGAGCCGAACACCTCGACCTCGGGGTGCGAGGCGAGCGACTTCGAGGGCTTCGTCGCCGGCCGGATCGCGCTCATGCAGCGCGGCACCTGCAACTTCCGCGTCAAGGTGGACAACGCCATGGCCGCCGGAGCGGCGGGGGCCGTCGTGTTCAACGAGGGCCAGGAGGGCCGTACCGAGATCGACCTGAACCCGGTGCTCGGCGGACCAGGCGTGACGATCCCGTCGTTCTTCACCAGCTTCGCGGTCGGCGCGGAACTGGCCGCGGCGGAGGGTACCACGGTCACGATGAACTGGGACCCGGTCGTCGAGACCAGGACCACCTACAACGTGATCGCCCAGAGCAGGAAGGGCGACCCCCGCAACGTCGTCATGCTCGGCGCCCACCTCGACGGCGTCCAGGAGGGCCCGGGCATCAACGACAACGGCTCGGGCAGCGCGGGCGTCCTGGAGGTGGCGCTTCAGATGGCCAAGACCAAGCCGAAGAACCAGATGCGGTTCGCCTTCTGGGGCGCCGAGGAGTTCGGGCTGCTCGGCTCGGAGCACTACGTCGCCTCGCTGCCGGAGCAGGAGCGGGCCGCGATCGCCCTCTACCTGAACTTCGACATGATCGCCTCGCCGAACTACACGTTCGGCATCTACGACGGCGACGGTGACGCGTTCGGCACCGCGGGCCCGCCCGGGTCGGCGGAGATCGAGGAGGACTTCGAGCGCTTCTTCGCCGGGCGGCGGCTGCCGTTCACGGCCACGGCGTTCACCGGGCGCTCCGACTACGGGCCGTTCATCGCGGCCGGCATCCCGGCGGGCGGCCTGTTCACCGGGGCCGAGGTGCCGAAGACCGAGGAGGAGGCCGCTGTCTTCGGCGGCACCGCCGGGGTCCCGCTCGACCCGTGCTACCACAGCGCGTGCGACGACATCAGGAACATCAACGACAAGGCGCTCGACGTGAACTCCGACGCGATCGCCACCCTGGCGGGCACGTACGCGTACGACACCGGCGGCATCGGCGACGCCCCACCGGCGCCGCCGCAGACCACCGCCCGCAACGCCGCCGCGGACGGGCACCGGCCCGCCGACTCCCCCAGCTGACCCCTGCCCCGGGACCGGTCCGCCCTGCGCGCGCCGGTCCCGCGGCGCCCTCCGCACCGGCCCGCCACCCGGGCTGAGGTGGGCAGGTCGATGCGGGTGAGGTCAGGAGCGGGCCGGTCAGGAGCGGGCCGGTCAGGAGCGGTTGGGTCAGGGGCGGGGCTGGTGGCCGAAGCGGACGGGTTTCGGGCCGTGCAGGCGGACGGCGGGGTCGGTCATGCCCTGGTGGGGCCCGGCCAGCCCGGCCGCCGGCTCGATGACCGGCTCCGCCTCCCCCGCCGCCACGATCCGCCGTACCAGCCGCTCCCGCAGCTCCGCGGCGACCCGCGCGTGCGACGTGCGGCCCGCCAGGTTGACCAGCTCGTGCGGGTCGTGGTCCAGGTCGTACAGGGCCTGTTCGCGGTAGCGGGCGGCGGCCGGGACGTCCCACGGGTCGGCGTCCTCGGCGACGGCGTAGTACTTCCACCGCGACGTACGGATGCCGCGCCCCACCTCCGACTCGCTCACCTGGAAGAACACCTCTTCTGGCCACGGCGCGCGCGGGTCGCGCACCAGCGGCAGGAACGAGCGGCCCTGCATGGACGCGGGCACCGGCAGCCCCGCGGCCTCCAGCAGCGTGGGCGGCAGGTCGACGGTGCTGACGGGACGCGCGATCGCGCCGCCCCCGTCGAAGCCGGGGCCGCGCACCGCGAGCGGCACCCGCAGCGACGCGTCGTGGCAGGAACGTTTGTACTCGCCGTTGCGGGTCTTGAAGTGGTTGCCGTGGTCGGAGGTGTAGGCCACGATCGTGTCGTCCAGCAGGTCCATGCTGCGCAGCGCGTCGAGCAGCCGGCCGAGCCCTTCGTCCAGGCGCTTGACCTGGCCGAGATAGCCGCCCATGTGCCGGTGGGCCGTGCCGCCGAGCGCGGCCAGGTCCTGCGGCATCCAGCGGCCCTGATAACGCTCCTCGTAGCCGTCGGGGGCCGGGTAGTCGTCCACCTCGTTCTGGTGGTGCGGCTCCAGGAACGACAGGAACAGGTAGAACGGCTCGTCGTGGTGGTCGGCGACGAACCGCACGGCCGCGTCCACGAGGGCGTCGGAGCGGTAGCCGGGCAGCAGGACGGGCTCGTTCGCCTCGTCGTAGACGATCGTGCGGTAGGCGTCGGAGGTGTGCTCCAGCGCGTTGGCCGCCAGCCACGACCGGTAGCCGCCGCGTTCCTCCTCGGGCACCGGCTCACTGCCGGCCAGGTGCCACTTGCCGATGTAGCCGGTGGCGTAGCCCGCCTCCCCGAAGTGGTGCGCGAGCGTACGCTCGTCGGCCGGCAGCACGCGGCCGTTGCGGTGGACGCCCGTCGTGGTCGGGTAGCGCCCCGTCTGCAACGCCGAACGGGCGGGCGCGCACACCGGCTGCGGGGTGAGCGCGACCGTGGCCTGCGTGCCGTGCCTGGCCATTCTGTCGAGGTTCGGCGTGAAAGGGCCGACGGTGTCCCACCGCTGCTGATCGGTGAAGACGACGATGACGTTCGGGCGCAACAGTGGATCTCCTAACGGACTGACTATTTGATGCCGGTCAGCGCGATGCCGCGGACGAAGTATCGCTGCGTGAAGGCGAAAAGGAGGGCGGTGGGCACGAAGAGGATCACCGAGCCCGCGGCCGTGAGGTGCCACAGCGTGAAGTACTCCTGGGTGAACAGGGTGAGGCCGACCGGGATCGTGCGCATCTCGGGCGTCGTGGTGGCCACCAGCGGCCAGAGGAACTCGTTCCACTGGAAGACGAACGTGAACAACCCGAGCACGGCCAGCGCGGGCCGCGTCTGCGGCAGGATGACGCTCCGGTAGATCCGCAGCTCGGATGCCCCGTCGATGCGCGCCGCGCTGATCAGGTCGTCGGGGATCGGCTGGATGAACTGCCGCATGAGGAAGATCCCGAACGCGTCCATGAGGAACGGCGTGATCAACCCCTGGTACGTGTCGAGCCACCCCATGGTGGCCATCAGCACGTACAACGGGATCATCCGCACGAAGAACGGCACCATGAGCGTGGCCAGCAGCGCCACGAACAGCGTGTTGCGCAGCGGGAAGCGGAACTTGGCGAAGACGTACCCGACGAGCGGGTCGAACAGCAGATGCGCGAGCGTGATCGCGCCCGCCACGACGAGGCTGTTGACGATGAAGTTGCCGAACGGCGCGCGGACGAACAACTCGGCGTAGTTGCCCCACTGGGGCGAGTCCGGCACGAGGACCGCGTTGGCCGACAGCGTCTCCGCCTCGGTCTGCAACGACAGCGACACCATGTAGAGCAGCGGCACCACGGTCATGAGGCAGGCCAGCGCGAGCAGGGTGTAGAGCAGCGGCTTGCGCATCAGTACGTGACCTCCCCGCGCCGCCCCGCCCGCAGCTGCACCAGCGTGAACGCCACGATGACGATGAGCAGCAGCACCGACTGCGCCGAGGAGTAGCCGAAGTCCCTGGCGCGGAAGGCGACGTTGAAGATGTGGAAGACGGACAGGTCGGTGGCGTCGCCGGGGCCGCCGTTGGTGATGATGTACGCCTGCCCGAACGCCTGCAGCCCCGAGATGACCGCCATCACCGAGACGAACAACGTCGTGGGAGCGAGCAGCGGCAGCGTGATCCGCCAGAAACGGCGCCACGGGTCGGCCCCGTCGATCTTGGCGGCCTCGTGGTACGTCTCCGGGATGCCCTGCAGCCCGGCCAGGAACAACACCATCGTGTAGCCGACGCTCTGCCAGAGCGTGACGGCTGCGATGGTGAGCAGCGGTGAGGTGTTGAGCCACGTCTGCTCGGGCAGCCCGGCCGCGCTCAGCACCCGGTTCAGCACCCCGAGCTCGGGGTCGAGGATGTTGCGCCACAGCAGCCCGACGATCGCCACCGAGGTCAGGTACGGCACCAGCAGCAGCACCCGGAACACGACCCGGCCCCTGAGCGGCTGGTCGAGCACCAGCGCCAGCGCCAGCCCGAGCACGATCGAGCCGAGCACCACGATCACGGAGAAGACCGCCGTGACCAGGAAGGAGTGCCGCACCGCCGGGTCGGCCAGGGCCTGCGTGTAGTTGCCCAGCCCGGCCCACTGGTCGGCCTGCGGCCCCGTGCGCAGGCTGGTGGCCATCACGTTGCCGATCGGCAGGTAGAAGAAGGCCGCGAAGAACAGGATCGCGGGGATGAGGAACAGGTAAGCGGTCCGTGCGTACCGGCCCGAGAGCGTGCGTGGCCTCAGCATGGCCGCGCTCCGCTCCCGCCGCCGGTCGTCGTGCTCGTCCTCATGTGAGGAAGCCCTCCGCCGCCTCGGCGAACGCGCGCAGGGCTTCGTCGGCCGGCTTGTTCTGGATGATGACCTGCTGGTAGACGACCTTGAGCTGTTCGTCCCACTTGCCGAGCTGGCCCGTCAGGCGCACCTCCTGGGTGGAGTCCTTGGCGATCGGCAGCGCCTCGGCGAAGGTCTTGATGGCCTCGTCCTGCTGCACCTCGGGCAGCTCGGCCCAGGAGACGCGCGGCATGAGCATGCCGGTCTCCTTCGTGGCCGCCTGCTCGACCTCGAGGGCGGTGATGCGCTTGATGAAGTCCCACGACAGGTCGGGCCTGGTGGCCTTGGCGGGCACCAGCATGCTCGTGCCGGCGGCCTGGGTGACCTGGGACTTGTTCTTCAGCGGCGGGGCGACGCCGAGGTCGATGTCGGCGCTGGTCTTCCCGATCGGTTCGAGGTCCCACGGGCCGGTGAGGATCATCGCGGCGCGCTTGGCGGAGAACAACTTCTGCGGGCCCGAGTAGTCGGTGCTCGACACCGGCACCGGGGCCACCTTGTGCTTGTGGATCAGGTCGGCCTGGAACTGCAGGGCGGCGACCGCGTCCTCGATCGGTGTCATGACCTTGCCGGTCTCCGGGTCGAAGGGGGTGACGCCGGCCTGCATCATCCACGGCCAGATGTAGGTGTGGTCCTGGTTGAGCGCGACGCCGTGCACGCCGTCCCTGGTCAGCTTCTTCGCCGCGGCGAGGAACTCCTCCCAGGTGGTCGGCGGCTCCAGCCCGGCCTCGCTGAGCATGCCCTTGTTGTAGAGCAGCGTGTTGCAGGTCAGGTGGAGCTGTACGCCGTACACCTTGCCCTGGTAGGAGTTGCGCTCGACGGTGACCGGCTGCCAGTCGGAGGGGAAGCCCATCGCCTCGCCGTCGCGGTCGACGTAGTCCTGCAGCGAACGGGCGTTGCCGGAGATGGCGAACTCCTGCACCCAGCCGCCGGGCTCCTCGACCACGTCGGGCACGGTGCCGGAGGCGAAGTCGGCCAGCAGCCTCGTGCGCAGGTCGGGCCACTGGTATTTCTGCAGGTTGACCTTGACCTTGTTGGCCTGTTCGAACTCGGCGATCACCTTGCGGTAGGCCTGGTAGTCGTGTCCGGCGTTCCAGTAGACGGTGAAGGTGCCGGGTGCGGCGGTCTGCGCGGGCGGCGCTCCCGCGCAGGACGACAACACCGGCACCGCGGCGGCCGCGCCGGCCAGGCGGAGCACGTCACGGCGGGTCAGTCGGGGGGCGTGGGAAGACATCTCGGATTCCCTTCTAGGAGGAGCCCCGCCGCAGGAAGGTCCAGGACCGGACGATCTCGCGGGCGGGCGGCGGCTCCTCGGCCTGGAGGCGGTCGAAGAGCAGGCGTGCGACGTCGGTGTAGTCGTGGCGGAGCGGGCCGACGGTGCTGAGCTGCGGATTGCTGATGAGACCCTCGTCGATGTTGCCGACGCCGACGACGGCCACGTCGTCCGGCACGCGCAGCCCGGCGTCCCTGGCGGCCCAGATCACGCTGATCGCGGCCCGGTCGGAGGCCGCGAAGATCGCGTCGGGGCGGTCGGGAGAGCTCAGCAGTTCGGCGGCGGTCTGGTAGGCCGAGACGCGGTCGTCCGCGCCGGAGGTGACGATCCGCTGGTCGACGCCGTACCGCTCGAGTGCGGTGGTGTAGCCGAGCAGCCGCCCCGAGGGTCTGTCGCGGTAGAGCTCGAAGCGGTGCGCCATGAACGCGATGCGGCGCCTGCCCTCCGCCAGCAGGTGCTCGACCGCCTGCGCGCACGCCTCGGTCTCGGGCGTACGGACGACGTCGCACCCTTCGAGGCCGCTCTCGTTGCTCAGCACCACCATCGGCAGGCCGGTGGCGGCGAGCCCGGTGAGCAGGTCGTGGGTGAAGTGGTCGCCGACGACGTTGACCAGCGCGCCATCGGCGATGCCGCCGCGCAGCACGTCGACGGCCGCGCTCGCCCGCGCCTCCGAGTAGACGGTGAGCGTGACCACGGAGTAGCCGCGGGCGTCGGCCATCTCGTGCAGGTCGGTGGCCAGCCGCTCGTCGCTGGGGACGCCGCCGAGCGAGCTCAGCACCAGGCAGACCCGCTGTGTGCGGCGCTTGCGCAGGCTTCTCGCGGCCTGGTTGGGGGTGTAGCCGAGCTGCCTGGCGGCGTCGAGCACCCGCTGCCTCGTCTCGGCGGCCACGGGACGGTCGCGGCCGCTGAGCACGTAGGAGACGGTCGCCACGGACACGTTCGCCAGCTCGGCCACCTGTCGTGCGGTAGGTCTCATGTTAGTCGAATAACGTAGCATTCCCGACAGGGATACAGGGAATCGTTCTGGGGAAACATCGCGAACACCGCTGGACGTCTAGGGAACTTCACGCCCTGACACTCAGGCGTGTGAATCGATTAACACCATATTTCGCACCGACCCGCCCGATCAATAGGTGAGCCCGCCCGGTGTTCCAGGCCCCTGCTCCCGGCCATCAGCGTGGCGAAAGGCATTTTTCATCACTCTCCGTTATCTTTCCTGATGAACGGGGGGAGGATCTGTGGACGATCTGGTCACAGGGAGGGTGTCGCGCCGGATGTTCGTCACCGGCACGTTCGCGGCGCTGGGGCTCGGCGCCGGCCTGGAGGCGGCGCCCGCGGCCGGGGCGACGGCACGGCCGCGGGGGACGGTGCTGCGGGCCAGGCCCGCCAAGGTCAAGCTGGGCAAGCGCACCGTCTCCACCTGGACCTACAACGGCGTGCTCCCCGGCCCGCTCATCAAGGCCACGGCCGGCGAGACGGTCGCCGTCAAGCTGGTCAACGACCTGCCCGATCCGACCACCGTGCACTGGCACGGCATCGCGATCGACTTCCCCATGGACGGCGCGCCCGGCTTCTCCCAGACCTCCACCCGCCCCGGCGGCACGTTCGACTACGTCTTCAGGGTGCCCCACCCGGGAACGCACTTCTACCACTCGCACGTCGGCACCCAGCTCGACCGCGGGCTGTACGGTCCGCTGATCGTGGCCGACCCGCGCGAGCCGCTCCGCTACGACGAGGAGTTCACGGTCGTGCTCGACGACTGGCTCGACGGCGTCAACGGCACCCCCGACGACGCCCTGCGCCGGCTGAACTCCTCCACCGAGCACGACGACACCCTGCGCAGCGAGGCGCTGGGCGGCGTGGCCGCCGAGCTGCGCCATCCGCTCTACCTGATCAACGGCCGCCCGCCGGCCGCGCCCAGGACGTTCACCGCCTCGCCCAGGCGGCGCGTCAGGTTCCGGGTCATCAACGCGGGCGCCGACACCGCCTTCCGGGTCGCGCTCGGCGGGCACCGCATGACCATCACCCACACCGACGGGTTCCCGTGCTCGCCCGTCACCGTGGACACGTTCGTCATCGGCATGGGCGAGCGTTGCGACTTCGTCGTCACGCTCAAACCGGGCGCGTTCCCGCTGGTGGCGCAGGCCGAGGGCAAGGGCGGGCGGGCGTACGCGGTGGTGCGGACCTCGCGCAAGGCCGACGCGCCGCCGTCGCGGGTCAAGGTGCCGGAGCTCAAACGACGGATGCTGAAATATCAGGACCTGGACGCCCGGCCCGCCGACCACCTCCCCCTCCCGACCAGGGCCGTCGCCGTCACGCTCGGCATGCGGGAGTCGGGCAACGAATGGACGCTCAACGACCGGCTCGCGAGCGACCCGCTGCGCCTGCGCGTCGAACCGGGCGAGACGCTGCGGATCGTCCTGGACAACCAGTCACCCATGTGGCATCCCATGCACCTGCACGGCCACACCTTCCAGCTGCGCGCCCGCAAACGGTCCGGGCCCCGCAAGGACACCGTGAACATCAAGCCGCGTGAGCGCCTCCACATCGACGTGCACGCCGACAACCCCGGCGAGTGGATGTTCCACTGCCACAACCTGTACCACCAGGAGCAGGGCATGATGGGCGCCATCGGCTACGGCCAGGCACCGCCGCTGCGGCCCGACATGATCCACGGCGGGCACTCCGCTGGTGAGAAGGGCCGCCGCGGCCGGCACTGACGCGCGCCGCCACTGCCATGTGCCACATCACCGTGATCTCTCTTGCGACCCGGCACCGGGCTACGCGAGGATCGCCGGACTGGAACCCCACCCTGCATGACGACACGGAGAGGCTTGTCGTGCGCGCTTCAGAGAACATCGAGCAGTTCGGATACCGGCAGGAGTTACGCCGCGGGGTCGGGCTGACCGACCTCGTGTCCTACGGCCTGGCCTTCATGGTGCCGATCGCGCCCTTCGCGATCTTCGGCCTGGTCTACTCCCGCTCCGGCGGCATGCCGGTGCTGGCGTACCTCGTCGGGATGATCGCACTGCTCTTCACCGCCGCCTCGTACGCGCAGATGGTCAAGGCGTTCCCCCTGTCGGGCTCCGTCTACAACTACGCGGGGCGCGGCATCGCCCCTCCGGTCGGGTTCATGACCGGCTGGATGGTCCTGCTCGACTACATCCTCGTTCCCTGCCTGCTCTACCTGGTGGCCTCCATGGCCATGCACGACATCGTGCCGGACGTACCCGTCTGGGCCTGGCTGATCGTCTTCGTGGCCGTGAACACGGGGATCAACCTGCGCGGCATCCGCATGACGGTCCGCCTCACCCGCATGATGATCGGCTTCGAGCTGCTCGTCCTCGGGCTGTTCCTCCTGGTGGGCGTCTGGGCTCTGCTCCAGGGCAAGGGCCACGGATTCAGCCTCTCCCCGCTGTTCAACCTGGAGACCTTCTCCTGGCCGGTGATGTTCGCCGCGGTGTCCGTGGCGGTCCTGTCGTTCATCGGCTTCGACGGCATCAGCATGCTCGTCGAGGAGTCCACCGGCGGATCGGCCCAGGTGGGCAGGGCGATGCGGGTGGCGCTGGTGCTGGCCGGCGTGCTCTTCATCACCCAGGTCTGGGTCGCCTCCCTGCTCGTGCCCGACCCGAACGGGCTGCTGACCCAGGACAGCGGCACCGCGTTCTACGACGCCGCCGCCGTGGCGGGCGGCGAATGGCTCAGGAACGTCACGCTGACCGCCACCGCGCTCTCCTGGGGCGTGGCCAACACCATGGTCGCCCAGGTCGCCGTGTCGCGCCTGCTCTACGCGATGGCGCGCGACCGGCAACTGCCGTCGTTCCTCGCCAAGGTGTCCGTCAGGCACTCGGTGCCGGCCAACGCCATCATGCTCGTCTCCCTGCTGTCCGTGGGCATCGGGCTGTGGATGTCGGGCCGCCCCGACGGCGTCGACCTCCTCACCAGCCTCATCAACATGGGCGCCATGGCCGCCTTCATCGTCCTGCACGTCTCCGTGATCGTGCACTACGCGCTGCGCCACGGCTCCGACAGACTCTGGTCGCACCTCGTCGCGCCGCTGATCGGCATGGGCATCCTGGTCTTCGTCGTGATCAACGCCAACGTCCTCGCCCAGATGGTGGGCCTCGTCTGGCTGGGCGCCGGCGCCGTGGCGCTGGCCGTCCTCTACGCCATGGGCCGCCGGCCGGCCCTGGACGGCATGCCCTCCGAGGCCGGGCGAAGGTGAAGGAGGAACCGCGTTCCATGAACGCCCTGCCCCTCCACCAGGACCTGTACCTCATCGCCCACGACCAGACCGGCAGGCCGCTGATCCACCTGTCGTCGATGGCGCTCGGGCTGGCCGGCGCCGTGCTGCTCGACCTCGCACTCGGCGGCCGCGTCACCGTAGCCCAGGGCCAGGCCGCCGCCACCCGGAGCGCGCCCACCGGCGACGCGATCGCCGACGACCTGGTCTCCCTCCTTCCGCGCCACCGCGCCGGCAGGGAGCTCAGGTATCTGCTGAAGAAGACGGCGGACGGCATCCACGACCGCACCCGGGAGGCGCTGCTCGGCTCGGGCGTGCTCGTCCAGGTCAGCGGGCGCCGCCTCGGCGTGCTGCCGTACACGCGGTACGAGCCCGCCGACATCGCCTCCGTCGTCCGGGCCTCCGCGGGGGCACGCTCGGCGGTCGAGGGCTGGAAACAGCCGGACGCGCGCTGCGCCGCGCTGTGCGGGCTGGTGGCCGTGCTGCGGCTGGAGGCGGAGCTCTACCTGGACCAGCCGAGCGCCCGGCTCGTCGGCCGCCTGCGCGAGATCGCCCGCGACAGCTCTCCCGTGGTGGGCGAAGTGGTCACGGTGGTGGACGCCCTCGTCGGCGAGGCCGCCGTCGCCGTCTACCGCTGACCCACGACCCGCCGCACCACGCTCCCGTGTCAGGGGAAGAGGGCGCGGAGCTGGGTGATGACCTCGACGATGGGGGTGACCTGGGCCGCGCGGGTGGAGAGCCGGCTGAGCGCGTCGAGGATGCGCGACCGGTCGGGCTCGGCCTCCGCCAGCTCCTGCCGGACGTCGCCCGCGTCCCTGCGCGCCCGCGCGGGCTCCGCGAGGTCGGCCTCGTGCGCCGCCAGCAGGCGGTCGAGCCGCTCCAGCAGTTCCTGGGCCTGGCCGCCCGCCGGTTCGCCGCCGTTGACGACGACCGCGCGGGCATGGGAGCCCATCGCGATCGGGCCGCTGACCTGGCCGCCGCTGACGTGTATGCCGTATTCGTCGCCCATGGGTCTCTCCTCGCTCGTCACGCGCCCGGCCGGGCGCTGGTGTGCACGGTGGCCGATGCGTGCCGGCCGAAGGCGATGGGGCCGCTGACCGTGCCGCCCGCGCCCACGGACACGGTGTTCATGGTCACGCTGGCCGCCTGCAACCGGTAGGCCCCCGTGTCGACCTCGTGGTCCTCCAGGAAGTCGAGGACCGCCTCGGTGAGCCGCTGCTCGATCATCCGGGTGTATTTCGTGACGTCGAGCACCTGGATGTGGGTCTGCAGGTCCGCGTCGGCGCCGAGCTCGCGAACGCTGAAGCGGGCGCCGTACGGATAGACGATGTGTTTGCGCGGGTCGGGGGCCATCAGGCTCTGGCGCACCGCCTGCACCGCCGTGCCGGCGACCCGCGCGGGGGCGGCCAGCACGTCACGCAGCAGCCGCAGCTTGAACACCTTGACCGCCTCCCACGCGATCCCCACGCCGGTCATCGTGGGCAGGTGGTCGACCACGTGGTAGGCGCCGAGGGCGGGCGGCAGCACGGTGACCACGAACTGCGTGTAGAGCATCCGGCCCTCGACCGCGAGGTAGATGAAGGCGGAGGTCAGCGCCTCCTGGTCCTCGGCGGGGGCGACGAGGTTGCCGCCGGCGTCGCGGATCTCCTGGCCGTCGTTGTTGATGGTGAGCCGCTGGTAGTAGCGCACGCCGCCCTGGGGGTGGCGGATGATGGCCTCGATCTCCTCCTGCGTGGCCTCGCACTTGGGCAGGCCGTGCTGGCCGATCATCGGATGCGCCGTCCTGGCCCGATCACCGTGCCAGTCGCTGACCGTGAAGATGCCCCTGGTCACCACGTGGTCGCCGATGTCGAGGCGCTGGATGCCCTCGTTGGGCCTCAGGACACGGTCGCGCATGTCCTTCAGGCGCTCGCGCACGAACGTGTGCAGCTTCACCGGGTCGATGTCGACGGGGTCGATCCGCCGCCTGCTCACTTGGTCGTGGCGGACGCGGTCGAGCTCGACGGCGATCGACCAGCTGCGCTCGATGGCACCGGCGCCCATGAAGGCGTCCTCGTTGGCGTACATCGTCACGTTGCCCCACTGGGCCCTGCGGATGTAGTCGAGGCGCCGGGCCGTCTTGGGGTGGGTGACCCCGGTGACGGGCTCGGGGGTGCCGGGCCTCAGGGTGCCGGCGAGCGTGAGGTAGATCGCCACGCGGTAGACCACGACGATGGTCAGCGTGGCGACCGGGACGAACAGGATCTCGGCCAGGGTGCTGCCGCCACCGGGCGAGGACTCCGAAGCGTAGCCGCTGTCGTAGGACGGGCCCGAGCCGCTCAGCTCGCCCAGCGTCGGCACCAGCGCGTACACGAAGGGCCACAGGACGAACAGGACCCCCACGAGCAGGATCGTCGCGCGCACGCGCAGCGGTGCGCGCCGGACGCTGTCGACGGTGAGCAGGACGAACGGGACGAGGAGCACCATCCACAGGATCGTGGTGAGCGGGGTGAACAGCAGGCCGGCGGCGAAGAGCAGGGTGATGAGCGCGTCGCGCACGGTGAGGATCGCGCGGGCGCGCCGGCAGTGGTGGAGCACCGGCATGAGGTCGAACCCGCCGTAGGAGGGCGGGACCGCGCGGTAGGGGTCGAACAGCAGCTCGTCGAGCACCCGGTTGCGGAACCCGTGGTCGAGGTAGGCGGCGGCGCAGAGGTAGCGCGTGGCGTTGCTGACGGGCGGCGGGCCCGATGACGGATCCGCGCCGCGCCGTGACCTCGCTGACGAGCTGTCGACGGTCATGAGTTCCGCCTTCCTTTTACGTTTCGGAACCGACCTTGGGGAAGCTTATTCAAATAGTCTCGGGGTCAGCAAAGCGCACGTAAAAAGCGTAGGGCAAATGCGGCATTTCGCCACAGTAAATGAAATATGCGGGAGGATGCGTTGACCCACGACCCCGGCTCCAGCCGTCTGTGCGGACGATGCGGGTCCGACGTCGGCGGCGCGCTCCAGTGCCCGCGCTGCCGGGCTCCGCTCTTCTCCCCCGGCACGACCGCGCCGGCCTCCTACCGCTCAGGGTCGTTGCGCCCGCGGCGGCGCGCGCCGCTCTGGCGGCGCATGCCCGTGCTCACCGGCCTGACCGCCGCCGGGCTGGTGGCCGCCGTGACGTGGTGGGCCGTCGCCGGCCGCGCCCCCGCCCCCGCGAAGCCTGAGACGGCGGGCGCGGCCGAGTCCAGGCCGTCCGCGCCGCAGCACCTCGCGGGCGAGCCCTCCCCCACCTCGCCGTACGAGCCCACGCCGACCCCTGCCACGACGGACGCATCAGCGGAACAGCGGGCAGAACAGCAGGCGGAGGCCGTGAACGACCTGCTGTCCAGCAGCAGCTCCGCCCGTTCCAGTCTCTCCGACGCCATCGAGCACGCGCGCCGGTGCGAGCGGCGCGGGCTCGACACCATCCGGGACATCACCGACCGCCGCCGCCGGCAGCTCACCGACGCACGCGCGCTCGGCATGTCGGCGCTCGCGGGCGGCGCGGAGCTCAAGGACGCCCTCGTCGACGCGCTGCGCGCCTCGTACGAAGCCGACGCCGCGTTCCTCGCATGGGCGCGGCGGCAGGCCGGCGGGAATTGCCGGGGATCGACCGCCGGCGACCGCGACTTCCGCCGCGGCATCGACGAATCCGGTACGGCCCAGGCGGCAAAAGTCCGCTTTTCCAAGATGTGGCGCTCAATAGCAATAAAGTACGATCTGACACCCTGGAAACCGGATCAAATCTGACACCCACCACAATTTCCCGATAAATCGAGAAATCTGTTGACGAGCCCCTCCCGCCGCCCACGTTCACGACGGACAGCGACACGTACCGAGCCCCACCCGGAAGCCCCGTGGACGGCCCGCTGCCGACGCCCGGGAAGACCTGGGTGTCGGAGTGGAGCCCCGACGGCGACACTCGCGCCCCTGCCTCAGCCCTTGGTGCCCGTGTGCGCGATGCCCTGGATGAACTGCCGTTGCAGGAACACGAAGACCGCGATCACGGGAAGCGAGGCGATCAGCGAGCCGGCCATGAGGACGGGGTAGTCGGTCTGGTACTGCCCCTGGAGCGCGGCCAGTCCGGCGGACAACGTCATCTTGTCGGGGTCGGTGTTGACGACCAGCGGCCAGAACAGGTCGTTCCACGCCCAGAGCAGGGTGAGGATGGCCAGCGCCACCAGCCCGGGCCTGGCCAGCGGCAACATGACCGACCAGTAGATCCGGACGGGGCCGGCGCCGTCGAGCCTGGCCGCCTCCTCCAGTTCGCGCGGCAGCCCGAGGAAGAACTGCCGCAACAGGAACACCCCGAACGCGCTGAACAGCCCCGGCACGATGATCGCCTGGAGGCTGTTGAGCCAGCCGAGCGATGACATGATCTGGTACTGCGGGATCACGAACAGCTGCGGCGGGACCATGAGCACCGACAGGAACACGCCGAACAGCAGGTTCCTGCCGGGGAAGCGCAGCCGGGCGAAGGCGTAGGCGGCCATGGAGCAGAACAGCACCTGGCCGGCCACCCGCCCGGCCGCCATGATCGCGGTGTTGAGGAACTGGTCGCCGAACGGCAGCAGGTCGAAGACCTTCGCGTAGTTGTCCCACCGGCCTTCGGGCAGGAACGTCGGCGGCACCGCGGTGGCGCTGCTGAGCGTCTTGAGCGAGGTGATGATCTGCCAGGCGAACGGCGCCACCATCAGCAGCGACGAGGCGGCGAGGATGGCGTGCACGCCCAGCGGGCGGCGCTCAGACATAGTGCACCCACTTCCGCTGGAGCCGGAACTGCAGCATCGTCAGCACCGCGATGAGCAGCAGCAGCGCGATCACGATGGCGGCGGCGTAGCCGCGGTCGTTGGTGACGAAGGCCCGCTCGTAGAAGAGCTGGACGACGGTCTGCAGCCGCGCGTACGCCGGGTTGGCGCGGGCGGACTGGCCCGAGCCGGTCATGACGAAGACCAGGTCGAACAGCTGCAGCGAGCCGATCACCGAGACGATGGAGATGAAGAACGCGGTCGGCGACAACATCGGCAGGGTGATCCTGAAGAACTGCGTGACGCGGGAGGCGCCGTCCATGGCGGCGGCCTCGTACAGTTCCTTCGGGATCGCCTGCATGCCGGCCAGGAAGATGATCAGGTTGTAGCCGATGCTGCTCCAGATGCCGACCACGACCAGCGCGTACAGCGCGGTGGCGGGGTCGGCGATCCAGTTGGGGCCGTCGACGCCGACGGTGGCGAGCAGCTGGTTGACCAGGCCGTAGTCGCCGTTGTAGAGCCAGCGCCAGAGCATCGCCACCGCGACGGGCATGGTGACCACGGGCAGGAAGAACGCCGTACGGTAGACGCTCACGCCGCGCAGTCCCGGCCGGTTGAGCAGGGCCGCGAACACGACCGCGAGCGGGATGCCGAGCAGGCCGAGCACGGTGTAGGTCAGCGTGTTGAGCACCGCCCGGCCCACCTCGGGGTCGCCGAGCAGCCGGAGGTAGTTGTCCGGTCCCGTCCAGGTGTGCCCGCCGAACGCGCCCCATTCGGTGAAGGAGAAGTACGCGGTCTGCAGGACGGGCCACAGGTAGAAGATCGCCAGTCCGAGCCCGGTGGGGGCGATGAAGGCGTACCCCCACAGGGCCTCGCTCCGCGGCCGGCGGCGCCCCCTCGCCGCGTGGGCCGCCCGTGCGGGCCGCGATCGGGCGGTGGTGGTCACGTCACTCCTTGGCCAGCAGGTCGTTCATCGCGGCCGCCAGGTCCGCGGCCGCCCGCTCGATCGGCACCTCGCCGGTCCACGCCTTGGTGAGGTGGGTGAGCTCCGCCTCCTGCCAGGCGGCGGTGTTCTTGGAGACCGGGTACGGCACCGCGTACGCGACGGCGTCGAGGAAGACCTGGAGCTTCAGCTCGGGATGGGCGGCCACCCAGTCGCTCTGGGTGCCGTTGTAGGCCGGGATCGGGCCCTTCTTGCCGAGCAGGTCGGCGGCCGGCTTGGAGCCGAGGAACTTGACGAACTCCCACGCCTCGTCGGGGTGCTCGGTCTGGGCGGACATGACGTTGGCGACGCCGTGGATGATCGTGGCCTGCTTCTCGCCCTTCGGCAGCGGGGCGACGTCGACCTTGTCCTTGGTGTAGTCGTTGGCGGTGAACTCGGCGACGTCCCACGACCCGCCCCAGTACATCGCGAGCTTGCCGGCCTCGAAGAGCTGGAGCGGGGCGGTGTCGGTCATAGTCTTGAGGTCGGGCGACTGCCCGGCGGCGATGAGGTCGGTCCAGAACCTCAGTCCCTCGATCGTCCGGGGGTCGTCGTAGCCGGACTTCCCGCCGTCCGGGGAGATGACGTGGCCGCCGGCCTGGTAGATGGTGTTGTACTGGTATTCCTGGAAGCTGGTGAGCTGCGCGCCGACGGCGTGGACGCCCTTGGCGGGGTCGGTGAGCTTGGCGGCGGCCTCCTTGAAGTCGGCCCAGGTCCAGTCGTCGGCCGGATGTTTCACCTTCGCGGCGTCGAAGAGCGTCTTGTTGTACCAGACGCCGACCGTGTCCATGTCTTTCGGCAGGCCGTACAGCTTGCCCTCGTAGGTGTAGAGGTCGACGAGCTGCTTGGGGTAGACCGAGGTGTCGACCTGCTCCTCGATCGGCTTGATGACGCCGTTGGAGGCGTAGAGCTGGAAGTTGGGGCCGTTCATCCAGAAGACGTCGGGCGCCGCGCCGCCGCTGACCGCGGCCTTGAGCTTCGTCCAGTAGTCGGCCCACGGGGTGAGCTGGACGTCGACGGCGATGTTCGGGTGGGTCCTGGTGAACTCCGCGGCGAGTTCCTGCATGACGGCCTGCTGGGTCGCGTCCCAGACGCCGTAGGACAACGTCACCTTGCCCGCCCGTGTGCCCGCCTGCGCGTCCGTGCTGGCCTGCTCACCGCCTCCGCACGCGGAGGCGAGCAGCGCCGCGCAGAGGAGCGCGGCACCGCCTCGTGCCGACTTCCACATCATCCCGGTCCTCTCCTAGAACGTGGGAGTAATGATGGAGTCCAGTGAAATTTCTTTCAAGAGTCGGTGTGTTACAGATGGCTCACGAGCGGGGTGCGGCCGTCGAGCACCCGGTCCTCGACGTCGTCGAGCGCCAGGCGTACGGCGCCGAGCACCACGCCCTCGTCGCCGAGCGCCGACATGCGCACCTCGGGCGTGCGGATGCACCAGCGGTCGAGCTCGCGCCTGAGCGGCTCGATGAGCACGTCGGCCGAGCGCGAGAAACCCCCGCCGACCACGACCATCTGCGGGTCGAGCGCCAGCACCAGCGCGGAGGCGCCGAGCGCGAGGTCCTTGACGTAGCGGCGGACGGCCGCGGCGGCGGCCTTGTCGCCGGCCCGCGCGGCGGCGAACACGTCGCCCGCCTCGCCGCTGGCCGCGCTCAGGTGCTCCTGGGCGCGGATCCAGCCGAGCACCGGCAGCGCGCCGATCTCGCCCGAGGCGTTGGCGAACCCCCTGTGCAGCTTCCCGTCGATGACCAGCCCCGCGCCGGTGCGGAGCCCCGCCAGCAGGAACACCATGTCCTTGGCGTAGCGGGCCACCCCTCGCCAGCACTCGGCGAGCGCGGCGAGCTTGCTGTCGTTCTCCACCAGCACGGGGCCGGGCGCGAGCCGGCGTACGTGCGCGGCCAGGTCGACGCCGGTCCACTCGGGCAGCGCCTCCGAGAGCATCACCCGGCCGGCGCCGTCGACCAGCCCGGTCGTGCCGACGCCCGACGCCCACACGTCGCCGCCGGTCAGGCCCGCCCCCTCCAGGCACCCGGCCACGGCCCTGTCGACCGCTTCCAGCCGCTCGACCCGGCCCATCTCGGGCATGACGGGCACGCGGGCGCTGTCGAGCACGGCGCCGTCCAGGTCGGCGACGACCGCGCGGATCTTGTGGCCGCCGATGTCGACGCCGAGCACCCGCCCCGCCTCGGCCCGGAAGCGGTAGCGCCTGGCCGGGCGGCCCACGCCGCCCGCGGTGGCGCCCGCCTCGGCGACCCAGCCCTTCTGCAGCAGCTCGCGCACGACGTCCTCGGTGGAGGCGCGTGACAGGCCGGTGCGCTTGGCCACCTCGGTGAGCGTGAGCGACGGCCCGCCCTGCAGCGCCCTGATCACGGCGAGCGCGTTGAGCTGCCTGAGCCGCGACAGGTCACCGCCGCTCAGTTCGCCGGCCATCGGCCCCCCTTGCTGTCAGCTTTCCCAGACCGAATAATGATGCTCTCCATGATATTTCTTCGGGGAAGGTTCCATGACTGAGGTGACTCTAGCCGTCGTCGGCGGCGGCCTGCGAGGGCTGACCTACGCGCGCCGCGCGCACGCCACGGGCGCCGGGCGGGTGGTGGCGGTGGCGGACCCCGACCCGGGCCGCCGCGCCCTCTTCGTCGAGGAGTTCGGCATAGCGCCGGAGCGGGCGCACGCCGGCTGGAAGGAGCTCGCGGCCGGCGGGCGGATCGCCGACGCCGCCGTCATCGCCACCCACGACCAGTTGCACACCGCGCCCGCGGTGACGCTGGCGGAGCTCGGTTACCACATTCTCCTGGAGAAGCCGATGGCCACGAGCGAGCCCGAGGCGGCCATGATCGCCGAGGCGGCCCGGCGCAACGGCATTCTGCTCGCGGTCTGCCACGTGCTGCGCTACACGCCCTACACACGCCTGATGAAGGAGCTGGTCGACGAGGGCAGGATCGGGCGGCTCATCAGCGTCCAGCACCTGGAGCCGGTGGGCTGGTGGCACCAGGCGCACTCGTTCGTGCGCGGCCACTGGCGGCGGCAGGACACCTCGGCGCCGATGCTGCTGGCCAAGGCCTGCCACGACGTCGACTGGCTGGTGCACCTGTTCGGACGGCCGCCCGAGAGGGTCTCGTCGTTCGGCTCCCTGTCGCACTTCCACGCCGGCGACCGGCCCGCCGAGGCGGCCGACCGGTGCCTCGACTGCCCGCTGGAGCCGTCGTGCCCGTACTCGGCGCCCCGGCTCTACCTGGGCTGTCTCGGCGATCCGTCCAGCGAGTTCTGGCCGCTGTCGGCCGTCACCCCCGGCCGCACCGAGCAGGACGTGCTGGAGGCGCTGCGCACCGGCCCGTACGGACGCTGCGTGTACGCCTGCGACAACGACGTCGTGGACCACCAGGAGGTCGTGATGGAGTTCGGCGACGGGGCGACGTGCTCGTTCACGATGAGCGCGTTCACCCCCATGGAACACCGGCGCACCCGGTTGTTCGGCACCCACGGATACATCGACGGCGACGGCGGCGTGCTGCGGGTGGTCGACTTCCGTACGGGCGCCGAGGAGCTCGTCGCCGCCGACGGCGCTGCGGGGCCGTCGGCGGGCGACGGGCACGGGGGCGGCGACGAAGGCCTCACCGATGCCTTCCTCGCCGCCGTGGCCTCGGGCGACGCCACCCTGCTCCAGTCGGACGCGGCCGAGAGCCTCATGACGCACCGCGTGGTGTGGGCCGCCGAGCAGGCCCGGCTCACGGGCACGGTCGTGACGCTCCAGGACCCCTGAGGCTCAGCCCCAGACCTCCTGGGCGGTCTCGACGATCAGGGCGAGCTTGGCGAACTGCTCGTCGGCCGTGAGCTGGTTGCCCTCGACGGTGGAGGAGAACCCGCACTGCGGCGACAGGCAGAGCTGGTGGAGGTCGACGAACTTCGCGGCCTCGTCGATGCGCCGCTTGAGCGTGTCCTTCGACTCCAGCTCGCCGGACTTGGTGGTGACGAGCCCGAGCACCACCATCTTGCCCGGCGGCACGAACCGCAGCGGCTCGAACCCGCCCGACCGCTCGTCGTCGAACTCCAGGAAGAAGCCGTCCACCTTCAGCTCGCCGAACAGCGCCTCGGCGACGAAGTCGTAGCCGCCCTCCGCTGCCCAGGAGGAACGGAAGTTGCCGCGGCACATGTGCGTCGTGACCGTCATGCCCTCGGGCTTGGCGGCGAGCGCGGCGTTGATCTGCCGGATGTAGCGCAGGTGCATGTGGTCGGCGTCGTCGCCGCGCGCGGCCAGCTCGGCCCGCTGGGCCGGGTCGTTGAGGTAGGCCAGGCTCGTGTCGTCGAACTGCAGGTAGGTGCAGCCCATCGCGCCGATCCTGCGCACCTGCTCGGCGTAGGCCGCGCTGAGGTCGCTCCAGAACTCCTCCACGTCCGGATAGACCTCGCGGTCGATGGCCGCGGGCCCGCCCCGGTAGTGGACCATGCTCGGCGACGGGATGGTCAGCTTGGGCACGACGCCCGCGCCCCGGGCGACCAGCGTGTCGCGCAGGAAGGCGAAGTCGTCGGCGAAGACCGGCTCGTTCAGCTTGATCCGGTCGTGGACGCGCAGCGCCGCCGGGGTGAACTCGATGTCGCCCTGCTCGTTGTGGAAGCGCACCGTGATGTGCTCGTCGGTGGCCTGGCCGATGCCGCCGAGCTGGTAGATGAAGTCCATGTGCCAGGAGGACCGCCGGAATTCACCGTCCGTGGCGCTCTGCAGGCCGGTCTCCTCCTGGCGGCGTACCACCTCCCTGATGGCCTTGTCCTCGGCCTCGCGCAGCGCGTCGCCGGTGAGGGTCTCGCGGGCGCGGAGCAGCGCGGCCGGGCGCAGGAGGCTGCCGACGTGGTCGGCGCGGAAAGGTGGGGTGGTGCGCACTGCTGATCATCTCCTCGGGTGGAGGCCGCGGTCGGAGCCTCCGTAGAGCGTGCGCAGCGGGGCCTTGAGCAGCTTGCCCGCCGCGTTCTTGGGCAGTTCGGGGACGAGTTCCAGGTACTTCGGGATCTTGAAGCGGGCCAGCCGCCCGTCCAGGTACGCCAGCAGCCCGGCGGGGTCGGCCTTCGCTCCCGGCCGCGTCACGACCAGGGCCTTGCCGACCTCGCCCCACCGGTCGTCGGGCACGCCGATCACCACGCACTCGGCGACCGCCTCATGGCCGTACAGGACGCTCTCCACCTCGGCGGGATAGACGTTCTCGCCGCCGGAGATGATCACGTCGTTGAGCCGGTCGGAGATGCGTACGTAGCCGTCCTCGTCGGCGACGCCGACGTCTCCCGAGCGGAACCAGCCGTCCGGCGAGAGCACCTTCGCGCTCTCCTCGGGCCGCCCCCAGTAACCGGGCATCACGTTCGGGCCCTGGACGTACACCTCGCCCGGCTCGCCGGGTGCGGCCGCGGAGCCGTCGGGCGCGACCAGGCGGACGTCCGAGAAGAAACACGGCACCCCGGCCGTGCCCGCCTTGTCGATCGAGTGCTCGGCGCCGAGGAAGAGGGCGCCCGGCGCGGTCTCGGTCATGCCGTACCCCTGCAGGAACATCAGCCCCCGCTCCTGGTACGTCCTGATCAGCGGCTCGGGCACCGGCGCGCCGCCGCACAGCAGGTGGCGCAGGCTCGTCAGGTCGGCCTGCGCCCAGCGCGGCGAACGCGCGAGGAAGCCGAACATCGACGGCACCCCGAACATCACCGTGACCCGCTCCGACGCGATCAGGTCGAACGTGCGCTCCACGTCGAACGACGGCTCCAGGATCGCCCTGCCGCCCTTGAGCACGGTCGGGATCAGCGTCTGGGCCAGCGCCGCGATGTGGAACAGGGGCGCGCTGACCAGCGTCACCTCGTCGTGCGCGAGCGGCACGTCGACCAGCAGGTTGACGGTGTTCCACGTCAGGTTGCCGTGAGTGAGCATGGCGCCCTTGGGGCGGCCGGTCGTGCCGGACGTGTACATGATCAGGCACACGTCGTCCTGGCCGACGGGCTCGTCGACGGGCTCGGGCGATCCGCTCTCCAGGAGGTCGTCGTAGGCGTCCGGCGGGATGTGCTCGCCAGGGAGGCCCGCGCCGTCCCGCCCCTCGCCCAGCACGAGGAGCTTCGCGCCGGCGTCCTCCAGGATGTAGCGCAGCTCGGGCGTGGCCAGCCGGGTGTTGAGCGGGACGAACACCGCACCCAGCAGCCCCGCGGCGAAGAACGTCTCCACCATCGAGGGCTGGTTGGCCCCCAGGAAGGCCACCCGGTCGCCGCGCCGCACGCCGCGCCGGGCAAACGCCGAAGCCAGCCGGTACGTACGGTCGCGCAGGTCACGGTAGGTGTGATCGCGCCCGAGGTAGCTCAGCGCCACCCGCTCGGGCGTCATACGCGCCCTGCGTGCCGGCCACGAGCCTGTCCCCTGATTCCGCATCGGCACTCCTTGACGCTCAAGCCCTCAAGTTAGGCCAAATGGCGACCGCTGTCACCGTTCTGCCCAACTTTCGTCGGGGACGGTGTCGAGGAGCCCGTCCGCGACCGCCACCGCCTCCTCCCTGAACCGCTCGTGCAGCGCGTGGCAGACCCCCTGGGCCTTCTCCGCCGGCCAGTCGTCCGGCAGGTAGCGCAGCGGGAGCCGCGGATCGGCCCTGATGATCTGCAGCCAGCCGGTGAGCAACATGAGCGAGCGGGCCAGGTCGTCGGGCGCCTCGGGCGCGGGGTCGGCCCGGTCCCAGCGGCACAGGAACTCCCGGTAACGATCTCCGAGGCCCTCCAGGTCGTACGCCTCGCGCACCAGGGTGTGCATGTCGGTCGGGCATCTCGGCTCGGCGGTGAAGACCTTCACGTTCGCCCCGAGGTCCTCGACCACCTCGGCGGGCTCCACCTCGCCGGGGGCGATCCAGAGCCCGTTCTGCAGCGGCCCGAACCCGGCCCAGATCAGCCGCGAGCGCAGCTCGTGCCGCTGGCGCTGCCACGACTCGGGCAGCGAGAAGCCGATCAGGGTCCAGCGGTCGTCGTCCGTGTCGTTGACCACGCCGCTGTGCCAGATGCGCCGCTCGCCGTCCTTGAGCACCTCGGCGCTCGTCGGGGTGAGGCCGAAGTACATGCGCCGGCCCGCACGACGACGGCGCAGCAGGTCGCGGCGGACCATCCGGGTCAGCGTCGAGCGCGTGGCCTCCTCGGAGATCCCCACTCTGGCGAACGCCTCGATGAAACTTCTCGACGCGACGCAGACCCCTCGGCCGTATACGTGATCACCTAGAAAGGTCAGAATCGCCGATTGAGGCCTCATCCAGCCCTCCCCCAGATATTCGGCAATCTATTGACAGCCGTAATGTACATGCCTAGATTCAGGCCACACGCGACGGCTCCCTAGCGCCCGAGCCGCCTCACGCAGTGAGCACGGAGGTCCTGATGCGCAGGTTGCTCCCGTCCCTGGCCGTTCTCGTGCTGGCCGTCGCCGCGTGCGGTGGCAGCGGCGGCGGCGGTGACGGGTCGAGCGCACGAGATCCGATCAAGGTGGGGCTCATCGTCTCCCTGACCGGCAACTACACCCCGCTCGGCAGCGAGGACAAGAAGGCCGTCGAGCTGGCGGTCGAGCAGGTCAACGCGCAGGGCGGGCTGCTCGGCCGCACGGTCGAGCTGGTCACCCGCGACGACAAGACCGCCCCCGACCAGGGCATCGTGGCCTACAACCAGATCAAGGGCGAGATCGACGCGCTGATCGGGCCGGTCTTCTCCAACTCGGCGCTCGCGATCGAGCCGCTCGCGCAGCGCGACAAGATGCCGTACCTGTCGCTGGCGCCGACGCAGGAGCAGGTCGAGCCGATCAAGCCGTACATCTTCGTCACCCCCGCCCTGTCCAGCATGTACGCCGAGCGCTACCTGCAGTACATCCAGGCCGAGGGCATCAAGACGGTCGCCGTCGCCTGGGACTCCAAGAGCGCGTACTCCGTCTCCGGACATGACGCGATGGTCGAACTGGCCCCCAAGTACGGCGTGACGGTCGCCATCGACGAGTCGTACGAGACCACGACCTCCGACTTCAGCCCGCTGTTCCAGCACGTGCGCGACTCGGCGGCCGAGGCGCTGGTGTTCTGGGGCTCGGGCGCGCCCGGCGTGACCGCCGCCAAGCAGTACGTGGCCTCCGGGCTCAAGACGCCGCTGTTCCTGACCGGGTCGCAGGCCAGCAAGCTCTGGCTGGAGCCGATGGGCGAAGCCGCGGAGGGCATGATCGTGCAGAGCGCCATCGGCGTGGTCGGCGAGCACCTTCCCGACGGCAAGCAGAAGCAGGTCATCGAGCAGATGGCCGAACCGTACGAGCAGAAACACGGCTATCCTCCGCCGCAGTTCGCCCAGGACGGATACAGCGCGAGCCTGCTGCTGTTCGAGGCGATCAGGAAGGCGAACAGCACCGACAAGACCAAGGTCCAGCAGGCTCTGGAGAGCATGGAGCTGATCACGCCGAACGGCCTCTTCCGTTACTCCGCCACCGACCACTCGGGGCTCTCACCCGAGTACATCTCGATCAACACGGTGAAGGACGGCGAGTTCGTCCCCACCAAGTGGGCCGAGGAACAGCTCGCCAAGACCGTCAAGGCGGCGGGGTAGGGCGTGCTGGAGGTCACCGGGGTCTCACGGTCCTTCGGGGGCGTCTACGCCGTCCGCGACGTCTCACTGAGCGTCGCGGACGGCGAAGTCTGCGGCGTCATCGGCCCGAACGGCGCCGGCAAGTCCACGCTGTTCAACCTCATCACCGGTCATCTGGCCGCCGAGCACGGCCAGATCTCCTTCCTCGGGCACCGCGTCGACCGGCTCGCGGCACACCGGCGGGCCAAACTCGGCATGTCCATCGTCTTCCAGGCCGCCCGCGTCTTCCGCGGCATGACGGTCAGGGAGAACGCCATGGTGGGGCTGCACGGGCGCACCCGGGCGGGGTTCGTCTCGGCCGCGCTGCGGCTGCCGCGGCACCGGCACGACGAGCGCGAGATCGCCGCCGAGGCCGACCGTGCCCTCGAGCGCGTGGGCCTGGCCGAATGGGCCGACCGGCCCGCCGACCTGCTGCCCATCGGCCAGCAGCGGGCGCTGCAACTGGCCCGCGCCCTGTGCGCGCGGCCCAGGCTGCTGCTGCTCGACGAGCCCGCCTCCGGCCTGCGCGGCAACGAACGCGAACACCTCGCCACGCTGATCGAGGAACTGCGGGCGAGCGGCCTGACGATCCTGCTCATCGAGCACGACGTGGCGTTCGTGACCCGGCTCGCCGACCGCGTCGTGGTGCTCGACCTGGGGCAGGTCATCGCCGACGGCACCCCCGCCGAGGTGCGGGCCGACCCGCTGGTGCTCGCCGCCTACCTCGGACAGGCCTCATGATCGACGTCAAGGAACTGGTGGTCTCGTACGGCACGGCGACCGCGCTCGACCACCTCACCCTCACGGTGGGGCGCGGGGAGATGGTCGCCCTGCTCGGCCCGAACGGCGCCGGCAAGTCGACGCTCGCCAACACGCTCGCCGGCCTGCTCAAACCCGCCTCCGGCACCGTGCGCGCCGACGGCCGGGTGGCGCTCATCCCCGAGGGCCGCCAGCTCTTCCCCGACCTGACCGTGGCCGACAACCTCACGCTCGGCGGCTGGCGTTCGGGGCAGCGCGACCCGTCCCTCGTCTACGACCTGCTGCCCCGGCTCGCCGAGCTCGCCGGCCGGCGGGCGGGAGTGTTGTCCGGCGGCGAGCAGCAGATGGTGGCCTTCGGGCGGGCCATGATGTCACGGCCCGACGTGCTCGTCGTGGACGAGCTCTCCCTGGGCCTCGCTCCCGCCGTGACCGCCGACCTGGCCGCCCACCTCACCGCGCTCAACTCCGAGCAGGGGCTGACCGTGCTGCTCATCGAGCAGAACGCGCGCCTGGCGTTCGAGTTGTGCCGGCGGGCGTACGTGCTGGAGTCCGGGCGGCTGGTCACCGAGGGCGAGTGCGCGGTGCTGGCCGACGACCCGCGCGTGGCCAGCGCGTACCTGGGCGGGGCGATCACATGAGCGCACTGCTGAAGGGCGGTCCCATGAGAACGCGCCGGCGAGGAGCGGCCGGATGAGCGCATTCCTCACCTATCTCCTGAACGGCCTGGCGGTCGGATGCGCGATCGCGCTCATCGCCAGCGGCCTGGTCGCGATCCACCGGGTCACCGGCGTGGTGAACTTCGCCCAGGGCACGTTCGCCGTCGTCGCGGGCCTGTGCACGTCCTCGCTGCTCGGCCTCGGGTTGCCGCACGGGCTGAGCGAGCTGGCCGCCGTGCTGGCCGCTGCGGTCGCGGGCCTGCTCACCGGGCTGGCCGCCATCGGCAAGCGCGGCACCACGCCGCTGTCGGCGCTGATCGTCACGCTCGGGGTGGGCGTGCTCGCGTACGCCGTCGAGATCGTCCTGTGGGGCGACCAGCCGCGCTCGGCGCCCGGTCTGGCCGGCTCGGTGATCGTGGCGGGCGCGCGCATCCAGACCCAGCACCTGCTCGTCATCGGCGTGACGGCGGCCACGTTCGTGCTGCTGGCGCTCTTCTTCGGCCGTACCTACCTGGGCAAGGCGCTCACGGCCTGCGCCTCCAATCCGTACGCCGCGCGGGTCGTCGGCATCGACGTCAGGAAGATGGGGCTGCTGGCGTTCGTGCTCGGCGGGCTGCTCGGCGGCATCGCCGGGGTGCTGGTGACGCCGCTGCGGCCCATCTCGTTCGACACCGACGTCACGCTCATCGTGAACGGCTTCGCCGCCGCCGTCTTCGGCGCCCTCACCCGGCCCGTCATCGCACTCATCGGCGCGCTGCTGCTCGGCGTGGCCGAGACCATGGCCGCCGGCTACGGCTACGGCTCCCACCAGCTGGAGGTGGCTCTGGGGCTCATGCTCGTCGTCATGATCGTCCAAGCCGGCCGCCGCTCGGTCATCTCCCTGGAGTCCACATGATCAGGCTCGTGGCCGGGCTGCTGGTCGCCGCCGTCACGCTCGCGCTGCCGTCCGTGCTGGACGACAGCGCGCTGTCCGTGTACATCCTGCTCGGCCTGGCCGCCATGGTCACGGTCGGGGTTTCGCTGCTCATGGGGTACGCCGGTCAGGTCTCGCTCGGCCAGGGCGCCTTCTACGCCATCGGCGCCTACACCGCCGCGCTGCTCGCCTTGAGCGGCGTGCCGCCCCTCGCCGGCCTGATCGCCGCACCCGTGGTCGCCGCCCTGTCGGCGCTCGTCATCGGCACGCCGCTGCTGCGGCTGCGCGGGCACCACCTGGCCTTCGCCACGCTCGCCATGCAGCTCATCCTGCTGTCGCTGGCGGGCCAGCTCGAGTTCACCGGCGGCGACATCGGGCTGCAGGCCATCCCGCAGTTCTCCCTCGGGGCGTGGGAGGCGCAGGACGCGACCACGTACGCGTACCTGACCTGGGCGGGCGTCGCGCTGGTGATGCTGGTGACGCACAACGTCATCACCTCGCGGCCCGGCCGCGCCCTGCGTGCCCTGGCCACCAGCGAGACCGCGGCCGCCTCCTCCGGGATCCCGGTCGGCCGCTACAAGCTGACCGTGTTCGCGCTGTCGGCGGCCTTCGCCGGGCTGGCGGGCGGCATCTACTGCTTCTACACCGGCTACGTGGCCCCGGGGTCGTTCCCGGTGCTCATCTCCATCCAGTACATCGTCATGGCCGTCGTCGGTGGGCTCGGCACGACGTGGGGCGCCGTCATCGGGGCGAGCGCGATCACGCTGCTCCTGCAGGGGCTCAACACGCTGAGCTCGCTGCCCGGCATGCCGACGTACGCACCCAGCGTGCTGTCGTACGCCGTGTACGCCCTGCTCCTCATCGTGGTCGTGCTCTTCCTCCCCCAGGGCCTCCTGCCCGCCGTCACCGACCGGCTGTCCAGGAAACGGCGGGCCGCTCCCGCGCGGACCCGCTGACGCCGTACTCGATAAGGTGGCCCGCGCCACGATATATCGGGGAAAGGTACGGCATGGCGCACGATTGGCCGAAATTCCTGCCGGTGGGGGCGATCCGTTTCGCCCGGCCGACGGCCCGCTTCGACGACTGCCTCGTCTTCTACCGCGACGTGCTGGAACTACCGGTGATCGCGTCCTGGCGCGGGCACGACGGTTACGACGGAGCCGTCTTCGGCCTGCCGGGAACGCCGGTCCACCTGGAGCTCACCCAGCACGGCGAGATACCCGAGATCCCCGCGCCGTCGGCGGAGAACCAGCTCGTGCTCTACCTGCCCGGCGCCGAGGTGGTGGCGGCCGTCGTCGAACGGCTGGCGGGCCTGGGCCACCGGCCCACCCCTCTGGACAACCCCTACTGGGCCGACCGCGGCGCCGTCGCCTTCGCCGACCCCGACGGGTGGATGATCGTCTTCGCGCCCTGGGTCTTCGGCAGGGACCCGGTCCTCACGGTCACCTGAGAGCACGAGCCGGGTTCGTGACGGCGGTCCCGGTTCACGGCTTGATCAGCGATCCGTACGCCGCACGCACGTCCGATTTGGACGACTTGACGAACTTCTCCGGGGGCGGGCCGAGGTCGGTAACGTAGTACTTGTAGTAGTGACGAGGGCAGCTTCCTCTTGTGATCGCCCCTGCCGAACAACATCGCGCGGTGCGGCCCCTTGCCCCGGTAGGGGGCAGCGCCGCGATAGGGCGCCGGCTTGGCGCAGTACTTCGGCTCGTCGCCGCCCTTGAGCAGCCGCCGTACGTTCGCAAGCTCAATCTGCAGCCCGGCCCGATCCTTCCCCTGGCGACCCGCGCGACCAGGGCGAGCACGGCGAGGAGCACGACCGTGGCCGCCCTGGTGCCGAGGGCGAGTCCGCTGCTCCGCGACATCAAGCCGCTGGGCCAGGGACTGTTCGAGGCTCGCCTGACGTACCTCACCAATGAGTACCGGCTCTACTTCGCGAACGGGCTTAAGGGGAGCGCGTCCTGCTAGGGCTGGCTTTTCACATGAAAGGAAGCAAGGGAGCTCAGGATCGCGTGATTGGCAAAGCGAGGTGCCGTCTGGCCGACTGGCTGCGGAAAATATAAGGTTAATCCGATACGAGGAGGTCAACTGGGATGGATCCGCACGTCGCAGAGCTGCTGGGCATCGACCTGGCCGATCCGGACGTACAACGCGAAACCGCCGCCATCGACCGCGACATGCGGTTGATCGAGACGCTCGTCTCGATCAGGAAGCATCGACGTCTGACGCAAGCCGAGGTCGCCGAACGCATGGGGCGCAGCCAGCCTGCGGTCTCCGACTTCGAGCGTCTGGGTGGCGACCCGCACCTGTCCACCATCCGCCGCTATGCGCTGGCCATCGGCGTGGAGGTCGTGCACACGGTGACCACTTCCGCGAGCGCCACCACCACGGCGTCCGCCGGCGCGGAAATCAGTGTGCACGCTGTGGGGATCCCGCAAGGGACGGACGCCACGCAGGGGACGGCCAACCTCGATCTGCAACAGGCGCCCCTGTGATCGAAGGCTTCCTCGTCCTGGCCGACTCCGCCACGACGGACAGGGCGTCGGGCAAGGTGCACATGCTGGGAGCAGGATGGGCGCTGACCGGCCCGGCCGTTCCGCCATCCGCCATCACCGGGTTCCTCCGCATCCCGTGGAACGAAGCTCGGGACGAAGTGCGATTCCGGCTCCGGTTGCTGGATGACGCTCACCAGGCGGTCACACTCCTCCACGACGAAGCCGGCACCCGGGCGGTGCGGTACGAAGGAACAGTCGCGCTCCGTAATGCTCAGCCGGCGGACGAGGTCATGAGGCAGGTGCCCATGAATCTGTCTTTCGCCATCTCCATTCCCCCGCTGCCGCTGGCCTCAGGGCGCACCTATGAGTGGATGCTCGAGGTCGAGGACGTGGAGGTCGCCTCCGTACGCTTCGCCGTACGACCGGAGGGCGAACAACCGGCCTAGTGGGCTGCGGGCTCGTCCCAGGTCGAGGTGCCGTAGAGCACCTGGTACTGATCGACGGGGATGACCAGGTCGGCGGTCTCGACCGGGCGCGCATCGGCGTAGTACGTACGCTCGATCGTCAGCACGATGGCAGGAGCCCCGATGTCGAGCAGCTTCGCCTCCTCCACGGTCGCGTTGCGGGCGGACACCACCTCGGCCGCGTGGGTCACCTGAACACCGATCTGCCGCATGCGCTCGACCACGCCCTTGCCCGCGTGCGGCCCGTCCTCAGGGAGCACGATCGGCGTTCCCCGGGTGAGCTCCAACGGTTCCCAGGTGATCGACACCATGACGGGACGGCCGTCTCCACGGAACAGGTAGTCCGTCCGGACGACGTCGGGGTCGTCCCCGGCCGCCTCATCGAGCGCGAGCCGTCCTCTGATCTCGGCCGGGGCGGTGGCGGTTCGGCTTTCGTAGTCCCACGAGCCGAGCCGGCCCTGGTTGGCCATCTCGCCGGCGAAAGGGCTTCCGCCGCGAGCGTTTCTGTTCCAGCTCCGCACGAGGCGTTGCACCTTCGGGCGTGCCCGCACATAGGTGCCCGAGCCTGACCTGGCCTCTGCGAGCCCTTCCGTTACGAGGACTCCCAAGGCCCGTTGCGCCGTGTTGGAGGCGATCCCGTGCTCACGGACCAACTCAGGGATGGAGGGGAGCCGATCCCCTTCAACGAGTTCGCCCCTCGTGATGCGAGCCCGCAGCGAGTCGGCGATTTGCACATAGCGAGGCCGCACATCTCCCTCATTCACGGCAGTAGCTTGACAGGCTTACTAACTAGCCTCAAGCTTATGCACTAGCACAGTAAGCTAAGTCACTAGCTAGGCGGTGTCCGTGCTCCATCGAACGCTCCCAGGAACTCCCCGTGCCATCGAAGACGCTCGTACGTGGATCAAGAAAGCCCTGAGCACCAGACAGCGCCCCCAGATCTCCGTCGCCGACGCCGTCCACGTCGGCGCCCAACTGGTGGCCACAGCAGTCCGCCACACTCCCAAAGGCGGCGTCGTCGAGATCAACCTGATCCCGGCACGGAACGGCGGGCTCGTCATCGAGGTCAAGGACCCCAACTCGCCCGCCGCTCCGCACGTCGGCTGCTGGGCGAAGATCTCCTGCATGGTGAGGGGCTTCGGCACGAGCACGTCCATGGAAGGCGGCCACATCGCGTGGTGCGAACTGCCCGAGGCGATCACCTCGGGCCCGACCCGCAGGCCGGACCCGTGACTCCGCCACGCGAACCGGCGGGCGACCCCCGATGGGTCAGCCGGCGCGACCGGCCACCCCCTTGCTTCAGCCCTCATGTGAGCCCGCCGACGTCCCATTGCGAACAGCTCGTCTGGAGCGTTCCAGAACGATGGGCTCCCGCGGGGCGCGTTCTGGCCTGGACGTGCGGCTGCGAACCGACCTTCTACGAGCTGCGCCAAGCATGCGGCCTGCGCTTCATCCGCAGGATCGAGAAGAGGAACGCCCTGGTCGAGGAGAGCGATCGGTGGCGCGCGGGAATCGCGGCGGCACAGTGGAACGCCCTGCTCATGGGCCACCTCCGATAGATACCTGCAGGCATCCCACGAGTCTTGGTGACGGCGGCCCGGGTTCAGGACTTGATCAGCGACCTGTACGCCGCACGCACGTCCGATTTGGACGACTTGACGAACTTCTCCGGGGGCGGGCCGGTGTCGACAGACCCGTAGTACGTGTAGTGGATGCGAGGCGGGCAGCTGGAGCCACCGATCTGCACGCTGCGCGGGCCCACGCGCTTGCCGGTCCGCAATTCGTACACACGAACAGGGATCTTCCGCTTCCTGAAGGTCACGTTCTGGATCCCGCCGATGGCAAAGGTGCTGTTGTAGGGGCAGGTTCTGACCGCGGCACCGTCCTTGGTGTCGCCGGCGCAGATCACCAGCACCGCGTCGGCAGGGTCCTTGGCCAGCCAGGAGGAGGGCAGCTTCCTCTTGTGATCGCCCCTGCCGAACAACATCGCGCGGTGCGGCCCCTTGCCCCGGTAGGGGGCCGCACCGCGATAGGGCGCCGGCTTGGCGCAGTACTTCGGCTCGTCGCCGCCCTTGAGCAGCCGCCGTACGTTCGCGAGCTCGATCTGCAGCCCGGCCCGGTCCTTCCCCTTCTTCGCCCTGGCCACGAGGTCGTCCTCGGGGTACTGGTCGAGCAGCTGCTCGTACTGCGCCTTGGCCTGCTTCCAGTCCTTGTCCTTCGCGAGGTCGTCGCCGCATCCGACGATCGCCGCGGGCGCGACCTTCGGGACGACGTCCGCGGCGCGGTCCAGCACGCCGCCGCCGGCCGGACGCCCGGCCAGCCAGTCGGTGATCGTCTTGGTGTCGCAGGCGTCCTTGACGGGCAGGCCGCCCAAGAACCCGTCCAGGACCTTGCCCACCTCGCTCTCCTGGCCGGCGAACTCCCCCAGCACCTGCGACAGGTGCCCGAAACCCGCCGCCAGGGCTTTGGTGTCGCCGGTCAGAGCGGTGTTCAGTTCGCCGGCGGCCTGCGCGAGGAAGAGGTCGGCCCTGCGCCCCTCCGCACCCTGCCACAAGGCTCCCGGATGAGCGCGGTAGGTCTCGAGCGTGCCGGCGGCCAGCAGCCGATCGTCCGCGGCCTGCCGCCCGGCTTTCACCAGCAGCCGGCAGGCCGCGATGCTGTCCTCGGCCCGGGCGGTCAGCGGGGCGTCGGCCACCCGGTGCCCGGCCCACAGCCCTCCCAGGATCGACAGCGCCCGCGTGCAGTCGTCCCGGCGGTGGGCCGCCGCGGCGTCCTGTTCGATCCTGGAGGCGTCGAACCTCAGGTAACCGACGGCCAGCAGCACGACGAGGGCCGTACCGAGTCCGACGAGCCGCTGCGGCCGCACCCACCCGCGCCAGTCCGCCACGGCCACCGGCCCGGCCTTCCGCACCGGTTCGCTCGGCCGCAGTCGCCCGCCCGCGAGCCACCAGCCGTGCGCGACGACACCGGCCCACCACAGGAGCACCACACCCTCGAACCAAGCGACCCGCGCGACCAGGGCGAGCACGGCGAGGAGCACGACCGTGACCGCGCCGGTGCCGAGGGCGAGTCCGCGCCGGCCCATCATCAGGTAGCCGAGGCCGAGCAGTGAAGCATTGCCGAGGGCCACGGCCGGCGGGTCGGAGGCCGGCTCCCGTCGAGACGAACGGTCACCGGGGCTCACCGGAATCGGATCCATCGTGGCGCTTCCTCCTGTGAACGGTTCATCGCCCTGTTCAAGGCGCCCACCATTGTGGGCGCCCGGGTCCGGGAGGGGTCCCGGCGACGTTTCCGGCGCGCACTCGATGAGGGCCGCGCGATCTCATGAGTCGGGACGGCCGAACATGATCAGGCCGAGGGACGCGAGTGTGAGCAGGCCCAGTGCGACACCGGCGAGCACGGAGGCGTCCACCACCGACACGGGTTCGTCGTCACCGGCCAACTTGGCGTCCGCCGCTCCCTCGGGGTCATAGCGCACGAGGACGCGCTGGTTCACCTGCAGGACGCGGTCGGACTCCATGATCGAAAGAGGGCCCTGGGCATCGCAGTCCAGCCGGTAGACGGGAACGGTAGCGGCCCCGTTGACGCCCTCCATCTCGGTGACGCCGAGGACCCGGCAAGCGGTGAGCCGGCCGCGCTCGTGCATCGCCCGCTCGCTGAACGCGGCCGGAACGGTACCGGTGAAGATTAAGGCGACGAGCCCGGCGACGACCACGCCAAGCGGTTGAGCCCCCGCCTTGGCCAACAGGGCCAGCCATCCCCTCATCATCAGGAGAGCCGCCACGACGAACGCCAGCAGCGCCCCTCCCTTCATGTCGTCCGGCCCGGCGGTGAGCGCCCACGCCATGCCGGCCACCGCAGCGGCGAACAACGACAGCAGGCCCACCATCGCGATGCATTGCACCAGCCGCCGCACGCCTGTCCCCTCCGTCCGTCGGTTCGCGGGCCCGCTCCGATCGGTTCAGCCGTTCTGCCTGGCCTGAAATTCTGCCCTCGGCCGCGGACACGTAGGAAGTGAAAGCCCGCAGCGGGTGAAAGTCCGGACGAGGATGACGTGTGAGTGAACAAGACGAGCGGTCCCGGTATGAGGCGGTGTACCGGCGAACCTACGAGCAGATCCTCGGATATGCCATGCGGCGGTGCTCGTCTCCTGAGGACGCCGCTGATGTTGTGGCCGAAACCTATGTGATCGCCTGGCGACGGATGACCGATCTCCCTGACGGCGAGGCCGGCAGGCTCTGGTTGTACGGCGTGGCCCGTCGGGTTCTGGCCAACCACCGCCGTAGTGAGCGGCGAAGGCTTACCCGGCACACCGAGCTCACCGACGAGATCGAAGCCCTGTATGCCGCCCCTTCCCACCACAGTGAGCAGGACAGCGTGGGCGAAGCCATGGACATGCTCGCCGGCGGCGATCGAGAAGTGCTGGCGCTGGCCCTTTGGGAGGGGCTCGACCCCGGCGAGATCGCCACTGTGCTGGGCTGTTCCCGTAACGCCGCCCGCATCCGTCTGCACCGGGCTCGCAAGCGCTTCGCCAAGGCTCTGGAGAGGACCCGCCCATCGGCCACCGGTTTCGCGACACGGCCGCTCATCGAGAAGGAGTCAGGGTGAACGACGACCAGATCTTCAAGGACCGGGCGAGGGTGCTGGACGAGGACCTGGCCGGCCGGGCGTCCACCGCGGGGGCGGACGCGCTGCTGGCGGAGATCGTGTCGCTGGAGCGTGTTCCGGCGAGGCGGCGGCTCCTGCCCTCCCCCGGCCGCGCGCTGCTCAGCCTGGCCGCGGCCGCCGCCGCCGTAACGGTCATCGCCCCAGCGATATTGTCTGACGGCACGATCTCTGTCGCGCCTCAACCCAGCACGACGGTGTCCGCGACGGCCGAACCGACCGCCCGGCAGATCCTGCTCGCTGCCGCCGTCGCCGTGGAGAAGGCTCCTGCGAGCGGCGACTACTGGCGCATCGCGACCGTCAACCAGTGGACGAGGCCCGACCCCACACGCAGCTATGTGCTCGAGGGCAGCGGGTCCCACGAGACGTGGCTGGCGAGGCGGCCGGATCTGAAGTACTGGCGCATCCGGCAGAAGCTCGGCGTCAAGCCCGCCACCCCGCAGGACGAGGCGGCCTGGCGGGCCGCGGGGGCGCCCACCAGCTGGCGATACCCCAAGGACATGAAGACGGAGAACCTGTTCTCCGTCCCGTCCAAGCCGCTGGAGGCGGCGGCGGGAGAGCGGACCGCCGAACGGCTGTACTGGGACGGCCCGGGCGGTCAGCTGGCAGGGGAGGACGTGACCTGGAAGCAGATGCGCACGATCCCGAGCGAGCCGGACAAGCTCCGGAGCTACCTGGAAGAGCGCATAGGCCGGCTGGAGCTGCCCTCCGGGATGGACGCGAAGGAGGCGAGGGCGTACATCCTGCTGCGAGACTGCGTGGACCTCATCAGTGGCCTGCCGGCCTCGCCCGAGGTTCGGTCATCCGCGTACCGGATCCTTGCGTCTCTGCCCAGCATCCGGGCCGAGGGGGAGATGACCGATCCGCTGGGCCGGCGCGGGCAGGCGCTCACCTATCAGGAGGAGATAGAGCCGGGCCTGTTCTCCAAGGTTCAGCTCGTGATCGACCCCAGCACTGGCCTGCTTCTCGCCGAGGTGAGGACGAACACCACCAAGCTCGCGAACGGGCGGCAGGCGGAGCTGCGTCTCTCCACCTCGTTCCAGGCGATCGGCTGGACCGACGACCGCCCGGACCTGCCTGCACATCGGGACTGAGCCCCTACCGGCGGGCATCTCGCGGGTGAGATCATCGGTCGGCCCAGTTCATCCCTTTCTCGTACGACGTCCCCGGGCGACACTGGACGGCATGTCCAATATCGCACCCGCTCCCCCGCTGCGCGGCCGCGGCGAGGAGGAACGTGTCCTGCTCCGGTTACTGGACGGCGCCCGCTCCGGCTCCGGCGGCGCGTTGCTCCTGGCGGGAGCGCCGGGGATGGGGAAGACGGCGCTGCTCGACCTGGCCGCCGCGCACGCCGGACAGGACTTTCGCGTGCTGCGCGTCTCGGGGGTCGCGTCGGAGTCGCACCTTCCGTACGCCGGTCTTCACGCTGTGCTGCGCCCGGTCGCCGCGCACGCCACGGCGCTGCCCGCGACGCAGCGGCGCGCCCTGGTGGAGGCCATGGAGGCGGGGACACCCTCCGGACTCGCCCTGCCCGCCGCCGTCCTCGGCCTGCTGACGGCGGTGGCGGCGCGGCAGCCGGTCCTGGCCTGCGTGGACGACGTGCACCTGCTGGACCCGGCCAGCCGGGAGGTGCTCGCCTTCGTGGCGAGGCGGGTGTCGTACGAGCCGGTGGCGCTGCTGTTCACCACGACAGCGGACCGGCTGGAAGGTGTGCCGGTCCGGGTGCTGGGCGGGCTGGACGAGGCGGCGGTGCGGGAGCTGGCCGACGACCTGGCGCCCGGCAGGATCGCCGACGACCTGCTGGCGGCGCTCGACCAGATCGCCCGCGGCAACCCCCTCGCGCTGGCCGAGCTGGTCGGCGACCTCACCCCGGACCAGTTCGCGGGCCTGGCCGCCCCGCCCGCCACGCTCCCCCGTGACGGGCGGCTGTGGCGGACGTACGCCGCCCGCCTGGCGACCTTCCCGGAGGACACCCGGCGGCTCCTGCTGCTGATCGCCGCCGATCCCGGCCTGGACGTGGCGACGCTGGTCCGCGCCGCCCGCCCCGCCTGCGCGCTCACCGCCCTGGAACCGGCCGAACGCGCGGGCATCCTGCACACGGCGGGAGACCGTTACGACTTCGACGACCCGGCCGTACGCGGGGTCGCCTACCACGGCGCTCCTCTCGCCCGTCGCCGCCACGCCCACCGCGTACTGGCAGGGCTTCTGGAGGAGCAGCACGCCGACACCCCCGAGGGCCGGCTGCGGCGGGCCTGGCACCGCGCCTGGACGCTCGACGCGCCGGCAGGACCGGACGCGGAACGGCTGGCCGGCGAGCTGGCGGCGGCGGCGCCGAACGCCCGCCCGCCCGGCGGGCCGGAGCCCTACCTCGCGCTCGAACGTGCCGCCGAGCTCACCGAGCACGGTCCGGTCAAGGCCGAGCGGCTGGCCGCCGCCGCCAGGCACGCGTGGATGGCGGGACGGCCCCAGGTCGCCCGCGCGCTGCTGGCCAGGCTCCGCTCGCTGACCGCGCCCGACGACGTACGCGGCCGCGTGCAGCTGCTGCGCGGCAGCCTGGAGCTGCTGCGCGGCGAGACCGGCAGCGCCCGCGAGGAGCTGCTGGCCGCCGCGGCCCGCCTGCTGACCAGCCACCGCACGCTGGGTGTGCGCGCGCTCGTCAGGGCCGCCGACGCCAGCTACCGGGCGGGCGACAACCGGGCGTTCATCGCGATCGCCCGCCAGGCCGCCGCGCTGCGCCGCCCCGACGACGGAGCCGCGGCCCAGCTCATGTTCGAGTACCTGGCGGGCATGGCCTCCACGTTCAGCGGCTCGCACCAGGAGGCCGCCGGGCCGCTGCGGCGCGTGGTGGAGCTGGCCGGCTCCGTACACGATCCGGCGGTGCTCGTGTGGGCGTGCGTGGCCAGCCTGCTGCTCGGTGAGGACGCCACCGCGCACCGCCTGTCGGCCCGCGCCGTCGAGGCGGCCCGGCTGCGTGGCGCCGCCTCCGCCGTTCCGCAGCTGCTCGAGTACATGATCTATCCGGAGATCTGGATGGGCAGATACGCCTCCGTCGCGGCGACCGCGGCCGAGGGTCTGCGGCTCGCCCAGGACACCGGCCAGCTCAACACGGCGGCGCAGCACCTGGCCTGGCTGGCGATGACGGCGGCCGTCGAAGGCGACGGGGACACCTGCCGGGTGCGGGCCGACGCCGCGATCGAGATGGCCGACGCGCACGAGCTGGGCATCGCGGGCGCCATCGGCACCTGGGCGCTGGCCTGCCTCGACCTGGCCGCGGGTCGTCCCGCCGACGCCGCCGCCCGGCTGCGCGCCGAGCGGCGCAACAACCACGTCGTGATCCGCGTCATGGCCACGCCGCACCTCATCGAGGCGTGCGCGCGTACCGGAGACCGCGACCGCGCCGCGGCCTCGCTGCGCGTGCTCGAACGCTGGGTCGGCAGCACCCGCAGCCCCGACCTGCGCGCGCTCGTGGCCCGCTGCCGGGCGCTGCTCGCCGCGCCCGGCGAGGCGGACGAGCTGTTCCGCGAGGCGCTCGACCTGCACGGGCAGGGCGTGTGCGAGTTCGAGTCGGCACGCACCCGGCTGCTGTACGGCAGCGCGCTGCGCCGCGACCGCCGCCCCGGCGCCGCGCGGAACCATCTGCACACGGCGCTGGAGACGTTCGAACGCCACGGCGCCCGCCTGTGGACCGAGCAGGCGAGGACCGAACTGCGCGCTTCCGGCGACCCGGTGCGTCCCACCCGGCAGGCCATCCCGGGGCAGCTCACGGCCCAGCAACTGCGGATCGCCCGCATGGTCGCCGAGGGCGCCACCAACAAGGAGGTGGCCGAGCGGCTGTTCCTCAGCCGGCGCACCGTCGAACACCACCTGAGGAACATCTTCGACCGGCTCGGCGTCCGCTCCCGCGTCGAACTGGTACGGCTCATGTCCTGATCAGGAGGCCGGTGATTTCACCGATGCACGGCTGACCGCGCCTTCGAACAATGGCGACAGACAGCAGTCACCCCCACTTCGAGCAGGGAGTAAGACGACGTGCAGCTCACCACCCCCCACCGCGGCGCGCGAACGTTGACCAAGCTCGCCCTCGCCCTCGCACTCCTCGGCGGCGGCCTCGCCGCCGCTCCCGCCGCCCACGCGGCCGGCCCGTACGAGCGCGGCCCCGACCCCTCGGACGCCTTGCTGGAGGCGAGCCGCGGGCCGTTCTCGACGTCCCAGCGGAGCGTCTCCTCGCTGGTCCTCGGTTTCGGCGGCGGGGAGATCTACTACCCGGACGACACCAGCCAGGGCACGTTCGGGGCGATCGCCATCTCGCCCGGCTACACCGCCAGGTGGTCCAGCCTCGACTGGCTCGGGCCGAGGATCGCCTCACACGGCTTCGTCGTGATCGGCATCGAGACCAACACCCTCTACGACCAGCCCGCCAGCCGGGGCCGCCAGCTTCTCGCCGCCCTCGACTACCTGGTGGAGGACAGCCCGTCGACCGTACGCAGCCGCATCGACCCGTCCAGGCTCGCCGTGGCCGGCCACTCGATGGGCGGCGGAGGCTCGCTGGAGGCCGCCGACGACCGGTCCTCGCTCCGGGCGGCCGTGCCGATCGCGCCGTGGAACCTGACGAAGAGCTGGTCGGGCGTGCGAGTACCGACCATGATCATCGGCGGTGAGAGCGACAGCATCGCCCCCGTCGCCAGCCACTCCGAACGTTTCTACGAGAGCATCCCGTCCTCGTCGGAGAAGGCGTACCTCGAACTGAACGGCGCCAGCCACTTCTTCCCGCAGGTCACCAACACCACGATGGCCAAGTCGATGGTGGCCTGGCTCAAGCGGTTCGTCGACGAGGACACCCGCTACGAGCAGTTCCTGTGCCCGCCGCCCAGCGGGTCCGCCATCGAGGAATACCGCGACACCTGCCCCAGCTCCTGACCGTCCATTGACGACCGCCCCTGCCACAGGGGCGGCCGTCACCGGCGTGCCGGGTAGTCGCCGACGGTCATGGAGTTGTGGGCGCGTGCGCTCCTGGTGGTGAGACGGAGGAGAGCGCGGCAGAGCCCCGCGGGCAGGGCGGACATCAGGCGGGCGCCCTGGGCCAGTCCCGACACGCCGAGGCGCGAGGCGGGGATCAGGGTCTTCGCCGCGCTGAGCGCGGCCACGCGGCCGGCGCGCACGTGCTCGGCCATCGCGCGCTCGTAGGCGGGGAAGGCGCGCTCATGGTCGCCGCCCGCTCGCGCCAGTTCCCCGGCGAGGACGTACGCGCCGACGACGGCCAGGCTGGTGCTGCCGCCGACGGCCGGGCCCGGGCAGTAGCCGGCGTCGCCGACGAGCGTCACCCTCCCCCGCGACCAGGTGTCCATGCGGAGCTGGGTGATCGAGTCGAAGTAGAACGCCGGGGTGCGGTCCAGCTCGTCCAGCCAGCGGTCCACCTCGGGGTGCATGCCCTCGAACGCACCGCGCAGCAGGTCCTTCTGCCGGGGCACGTCGCGGTGGTGGTAGCCGAGTTCGCGCTCGCTCCGGAACAGGAGCAGTGCCCGCGCCTCGCCGAGGTGCCGTGCGCCGTACATGCCGGCGGTGCGGCCGACGCCGACGTGCATGAGCAGCTCGCCGTCGCGCCAGGAGACGTCCGGCAGGGTCAGCACCCCAAGGTAGGCGCCGATGAACGCGCCGAAGCGGGACTCGTCGCCGAAGACGAGGCGGCGCACGTTGGAGTGCAGCCCGTCCGCGCCGACGACGAGGTCGAAGCGGCGCGGCGCGGCATTGTCGAACCGCACCTCGCCGTCGGACGAGATCTCGGTGATCGAGTCGCCGAAGACGTACTCCACGTCGTCGCGCGTGGCCTCGTAGTAGATCTCGCTCAGGTCGTCGCGCATGATCTCGACGTGCCGGCCGGAGGCGGCGCCGAAGATCTTGGACAGGTCGACCCGGACGGGACGCCGTGTGCCCTCCCGGTGGAGGGTCATCCGGTCGGTGCCGGTGGCCCGCTCCTCGACGCGCGGGAGCAGGCCCATCTTCTCCGAGATGTCCATCGCGGGCCGGAAGAGGTCGACCGCGTGCCCGCCCGTCCTGCGCAGCCCGGGGGCGCGCTCCACGACGGTGACCTCGAAGCCGTGTCTCGTGAGCCAGTAGGCCAGCACCGGACCGGCGACGCTGGCGCCTGAGACGAGAATCCGCGTGGCAGCCCTCTTGGCCATTCAGTCCGCCCTACGGCGTGGAACAGTCATGAGCCCACTGTCGCCGCCGGTACGCGCCGCTGGATTGGACAAATGTCGCCCTCCGCCGCCCGGCCTCGACGACCTGCGGCAGGGGGCCGGCTGCTGAGGCGGTCAGGCGGGGAGCTCGGTGCGGCGGGGGCGGCGCCGGATCTGGCCCGCGCGGGCCGCCCGCCGCAGCAGGACGATCGTGGGCGCCAGGCAGACCAGCAGGGCGAGCAGGCTCGCCTCGGGTCCGAAGGTGCCGCCGGTGAGCACGGACGGGCCGGACAGCGTGACGTTCAGCAGGCCGTGGGGCGGCGCGTCCGATCCGGAGATCACGACGCCGAAGACCCCGGCGTGGGTGAAGTTCCAGGCGAAGTGCAGGCCGATGGGCAGCCACAACGAGCGGGTGGCGACGTAGGCGGCGGTCGTCATGGTCCCGCCGGTGAGGGCGATCGCGAGGGCGCCCCACAGCGTGGCGTTGACGTTGACCAGGTGGGTCGCGCCGAACAGCAGCGTGGACACGACCAGGGCGATCACGGTGCCGGTACGTTCCTCCATGATGCGGAACACGACCCCGCGGAACACCAGCTCCTCGGCGACGGCGACGCTCGCCATCATGCCCGCGGTGCCGAGGAACCCGCCGAAGGAACCCCAGGACACCCCCTGCCAGCCGCCGAACACCGCGATCAGCACCATCAACGCGACGAACAGGCCGGACCCGAGCAGCGCCCCGCGCCGCAACAGGGACCATCGGCCCGTCTTCTCCAGTTCGGGGATGTCCGGACGGAGCTCGACGACCCGGCAGAGCCGCCGGTAGCAGGTCACGGCGACGAAGGCCAGGCCGATCCCCACCGGCAGCGCCAGCATCGGTACGGGCGAGACGAGCTGGTTGATGCCGGCGCCGGCCACCATCACAGCGAACAACGCGACAAGCAGGACGGGAAACCGGAACGTACGCAACCGGCGCCGCCCCGCGGAGAGGTCGTCCTGCGGGGTGGTGTTCTCCTGGTGCTCCGTGGACGCCACGAGCGCGATCCTCTCGATCAGGTTCCTCGCGGTGTTTTCCGCGGTGCAACGGAGATTAGAGATCGCGGCGGGCCATACCATCCCCCTGGAACGAACAATCGGGGTAGCTCTCACGAGGGATCACCCGCCGTCGTGCAGAGGTTGCACGACGGCGTTCCGACCTCCACACCCGGGTCGTTAGGCCCGGCGGCCAACAGATCGGACCATGGACGTGGCAACTGCGTATCTGGTGCTCGGCTCACCCCCGCAAGAGTCGGATCATCTGGACCTTCTCGACGATCTCCTGTGGGAACTCAAGGAACGTCTCCAGATCGACATCATCTACCAGGAGCTCGTTCCACGCGGCGAGCACCTGGTCGAACACCGCTACCTGGGCGAGGACGAGGCGGTACAGGTGTCCCTGGCCAACGACTCCAAGACGCCCGTCGACTACCTCATGGTCACAGCCCCTCATGACCTCGCACCCGCTCTGGTGACCTTCCTGAAGGATCACCTTCCTGTCGTGGAACCTGAGGAACTGCGTAACCGCGCCCGGGAACGGGCCGCCGACGATCCCGGAGTCCTCGTGGCCTTGGCGATCGCGGCCAGCGATCCGGACGAGGAAACCGAGTTCCTGATCCGGCAGGCCCTGCAGAGCCCGGAGGAGAACCTGCGGCACGCCGCGATCGAGGCAGCCGCTCTCACCAGCTGGCCGACCCTGTTGAGCCCCCTCGTTCACCTCTACCTGAACCACCCGGAAACCGACACGCGACTGCTGGCCGGCCGGTCGGTCCAGGCCCTGATCGGAGCCTGCCCTGCCGGCGGGTCACCGGCCACACACACCCCCGCGAAGTGACCCGCTCCAGGCGGCGGCCGCCCTCGCGGGCGGGCCGCTGATCCGTCCGTGACCGCAGGCGACGTCCAGCACCTGGCGGCCCGCGAGCAGTCCCAGCAGGTCGAGCAGGCGTACGGACGCGGGATCGTCGACGTCGTCGGTCCAGCCGGCCGTGTAGAAGCCGGCGACCTCGTCGTAGCGCGCGGCCTTCGGCAAGGCGCCGACCCGACGTGTCGCCGGGGCGCGTTTCGAGGCACGTTCGTCGAGCGCGGAACGGCGTCCCGGCAAAGAATCCGCCACGGCGGCGCATGATTCCGGTGTGCACCCCGCCACCGCCTCACCGGCCGGTAGGAAGATCGGCCCCGGGTCGAGCAGGCACGGCGGTCAACGCGGGGGTAGGACATGGGCATGGCCCGGGTCGCGACGGTCATCACGCTGGCCGCGCTGGGCGGCGGCGCGGCCGCTCCGGCGGCGGCGGGCGGGCTCGATGCCGGCAGATCACCGTTCACGAGCGGATCACCGTCGATGGGCGGGCCGCCTTCAGGCGGTGGGCCGGCGGCGAGAAGCGGGCCGGCGGTCGCGGGCCTGCGGATCGCTCAGAGCGTCGTCCCCGACCCGTTGCTCATCGGCAGGCAGGCCGTCCACACGGTGACCGTCACCAACGTCGGGGAGGCGACCGCCGAGGCCGTGACCATCACCGGCGCCCTCGACGAGCACGTGTCCCCCGGGCCGCTCCCCGACGGGTGCGAGCTCACCGGCCGGACCATCACCTGCGGCGGACCGGCCCTGAGGATCCCGGCGGGCCGGAGCGTGACCCGTTCGTTCCCCGTCGTGATCGACTCCGGGCTCTCCGACGGCACCGCGCTCACCAGCCGGGCCGAGGTCACCGCGTCGGGCGCGCAGGGCGACTCCTCCCAGCTGGTCACTGAGGCCAGGGCGGCCGGGGCCGACGTCACGATCACCAAGGCGGCGACGCTCACCGCCGGCGGCGCCATCGCCTACGCGGTGACCGTGGTCAACGAGGGGCTCACGCCGGCGACCGGCGTGACAGTACGCCACTCGGCCGGCGGCCGGGCTGCGATCGCCGACCGCCCGGCGGAGTGCCCGGGAGCCGGTCCGGCGCTCGTCTGCCCCCTCGGCACGCTCGCGCCGCGCGAGAGCAGGACGTTCATGTTCACGCTCGCGCCCGGCGAGCCCGGACTGGTCGAGAACTGCGCTACCGTCAGCGCCGAGGGCGACGAGGCGAACACCGCGAACAACCGCGCCTGCACGTCCACCGCCATCGAGCCGCAACGGGCGCCCGCCCCTGCGGGCACGCCCTCCCCGGACGAGGCCACCCCGGCCGGGAAACCCTCCAAGAAGAACCGCGCGCGGGCCGGGCACGAGCCGCGCCACGCCGCCCCAGGCGAGCAAGCGGAGCCGCACGAGCACCGCGCGGCCGAGCGGAAGCGGAAGCAAGATTGGGAGCGGGCGCCGCGCGCCCGGCGGCTCGACGACGGGCGGCCGCTCCCCATGACCGGCGTGTCGGTCTGGGTGCTCGGTCTCGGGACGGCGGTGTTGCTGGCGATCGGCCTGCTCGTCCGTTATTTCTCCCGCCGCGACCGGGCCAGCGGGATGCCCTGACTCCAGCCGCTGCGCGGCGCCAGCGCGTCGCGCGTCCACGTACCGAGCACGAGGAGCGTCTTCGTGCCCGTCACGTCGCCGGCCCTGCGCAGCCGGTCGATGACCTGCTGCAGGTGCCCGAGGTCGCGCACCCGTACGTGGATCAGCGCGTCGGGGTCGCCGGCGATGGTGAAGACCTCCTGCACCTCGGCCACGTCGGTGGCCGTGCGGACGATCTCGCTGACCGGGGTGGTGCCGGGGTAGCGCAGCTCCGTGAACGCCTCGATGCCCCATCCGAGTTTGGCGTAGTCGATCTGGACGGTGAACCCGGTGATCACGCCCAGGTCCCTGAGCCGGTCGACGCGCCGTTTGACGGCGGCCACCGACAGGCCGACCCGCTCGGCCATCTCGGAGAACGTCCTGCGCCCGTCCTCCCGCAGCAGGCGCAGCACCTGGTGGTCGATGTCGTCGACGTCCGGCATGCGAGAAACCTTCCCTTGAGCGCAAACAAATTCGGCAATCTGGCAGGTGGCCGTACATTGTTTGCGTCTTGTGCGCACTTTCTCGTCCCATACTTGCGCATCATGTGCCCACATTGCTGTGCTGGGACTCCCACGTACGAAGCCAGGAGGTCGCATGAGCCCCAGCGAGACTCCCGCCCCCGTGTCACTCGACGACAAGTACGCGGCGCCCGACGGCCGGGTGCTCATCTCCGGCGTCCAGGCCCTGGTGCGCCTGACGCTGGAGCAGCGCAGGCTCGACCGGGCGCGCGGGCTGGACACGCGGGCGTTCGTGTCCGGCTACCAGGGATCCCCGCTGGGCGGTGTGGACCTGGAGATGGGACGGGCGGCGCGCTTCCTGGACGACATGGGCGTGGTGTTCAAGCCGGGACTGAACGAGGAGCTCGCGGCCACGGCGGTGGCCGGCACGCAGCTGCTCGGCCAGGTGCCAGGCCGGCGCCACGAGGGTGTGACGGGCTTCTGGTACGGCAAGAACCCCGGCCTCGACCGGGCCGCCGACGCCATCAGGCACGCCAACACGGCGGGCACGACCCCGCTCGGCGGCGCGGTGGCCTGGATCGGCGACGACCCCGGCTGCAAGTCGTCCACGCTGCCCAGCTCGTGCGAGCCGATGTGCCAGAGCCTGGCCATGCCGCTGCTCGCGCCCGGCTCGGTCGCCGAGATCATCGAGTTCGGGCTGCACGCGGTGGCCCTGTCGCGCGCGACCGGGCTGTGGGCCGGGCTGAAGATCGTGGCCGACATCGCCGACGCCTCTGCCACCGTCGACCTCGCCCCGCTGCGCGAGCACATCCCGGCCCCCGACCGCGCGGCCCGCGCGTCGTCCCCGATCCTGCTGGGTTCTGCGGCGCTGGACGCGGAGCACGACCTGCTGACCCGCCGCCTCGACCTGGCCCGCGCGTACGCCCGCACCCACCGCCTGAACCGGGTGATGTCGGGCGAGGGCAACACCGCGCTGGGCATCGTCGCCTCCGGCACGACGTACACGGTGGTGCTGCGGGCGCTGGCCGACCTGGGCCTCGACCGCTCCGCCCTGGACGACGCCGGGCTGCGGCTGATCCGGCTCGCGATGCCGTTCCCGCTCGACCACGCCGAGCTGGCCGCCATGACCTGCGACCTCGACCGCGTGCTCGTGGTCGAGGACAAGGTGCCGTTCCTGGAGGGGCAGCTCAAGCAGGCCCTGTACGGCCGCGACCGGGTGCCCGCCGTGCTGGGCAGGGAACTGCTGACCGCCCGCGGCACCCTGGGCGCGGAGGACGTCGCCAAGGCGCTGCTCGCGTGCCTGGACCCCGACCGCCTGCCCCGCCCCGCCGTCACCCTCGGCCCTGACCAGGCAGGGGGCGCGCCGAAGAAGTCGCGCCCCCTGCTTCCCCTGGTCGCCGCCCGCACCCCGTACTTCTGCTCGGGCTGCCCGCACAACACCTCCACCCGCACCTCCGACGGGACGCTCGTCGGCGTCGGCATCGGCTGCCACGCGATGATCGCGCTGGACGGGCACGGGCGCGGCACCCAGGTCGGCATCACCCAGATGGGCGGCGAGGGCGCGCAGTGGATCGGGCTGGCGCCGTTCACCGACGACCGGCACTTCGTGCAGAACATCGGCGACGGCACCTTCCACCACTCCGGCTCGCTGGCGATCAGGGCCGCGGTGGCCGCCGGGGTGACGATGACGTACAAGCTGCTCTACAACGACGCCGTGGCCATGACCGGCGGGCAGCGCGCGGAGGGCCGGCTCGACGTGCCGACGCTGACGCGGGAGCTGGAGCTTGAGGGTGTACGCCGCGTCGTGGTCACCACGCCGGAGCCGGAGACGTACCGCGGGGTGCGGCTGGCGCCGATCGCGTCCGTACGGCACCGCGACGACCTGCCCGAGGTGGAGAAGGAGCTGGCGGCGCTCGACGGCGTGACGGTGCTGATCCACGACGACCGGTGCGCCGCGGAGGAACGGCGACTGCGCAAACGCGGCAAACTGCCCACCCCCACCGAGAAGGTCGTCATCAACGAGCGGGTGTGCGAGGGCTGCGGCGACTGCGGCGACGTCTCGACGTGCCTGTCCGTGCAGCCGGTCGAGACCGAGTACGGCCGCAAGACCCGCATCCACCAGGCGTCCTGCAACACCGACCTGAGCTGCCTCAAGGGCGACTGCCCGTCGTTCCTGCTGGTCGAGCCGGGCACCAAGCGGCCGCACCAGGCCCCGCCCCTGCCCGCCGAGCCGCCCGAGCCCGCCGTGCGGGTGGGCGACGACGTGCTCATCAGGATGCCCGGCATCGGCGGCACCGGCGTCGTCACCGTCTCCCAGATCCTGCAGATGGCGGCGCACCTCGACGGCCTGCACACGGCCGGTCTCGAACAGACCGGGCTGGCGCAGAAGGGCGGGCCCGTGGTCAGCGACGTGCGGATCTCGCCGCGCCCGGTCGCGGGCTCGGTGCGGGCCACGCACCGCACGGCCGACGTGCTCATCGGCTTCGACCTGCTGGGCGCGGCGGCCGACGCCAACCTCGCCGTGGCAGCGCCCGAACGTACCATCGCCGTGCTGAACACCTCCGTCGTCCCCACCGCCGCCATGGTGACCGGCCGCGCGCCGGTGCCGGGGCACGCCGGCGCGGTCGCCCGCGTCGAGCCGGCCGTCAAGGCCGTCGAGTGCGTGGCCGCCCACGAACTGGCCGACGTGCTGTTCGGTGACCACATGCCGGCCAACCTGCTGCTGCTCGGCGCCGCCTACCAGCTCGGCTGCCTGCCGGTCTCGGCCGCGTCCATCGAGCGGGCCATCACCCTCAACAGGGCCTCCGTCGAGCAGAACCTCGCCGCCTTCCGCTGGGGCCGCACCGCCGTGTCCGACCCCGCGGCCGTACGCGCGATCATGGCTCCCCCGCCGGTGCCCGAAGGATTCGACGAGGTGGTGGCCGCCCGCGCCGCCGACCTGACCGGCTACCAGAACGCCACCTACGCCCGTACGTACACCGAGGACGTGCGCCGGGTGCGCGCCGCCGCGGTCGAGCGCGCCGGCGAGCGGGCAGGCGCCGAGATCGCCCTCGCCTACGCCCGCGGCCTGCACAAGCTCATGGCCTACAAGGACGAGTACGAGGTCGCCCGCCTCCACCTCGACCCGGCCGAGCAGGAGCGGCGCGAACGCGAGTTCGGCGCCGACGCGACCGTGTCCGTGCTCCTGCACCCGCCGGTCTTCCGCGCGATGGGCATGAAGCGCAAGATCCGGCTGCGCCGCTCGGCCCCCGTGCTGTTCCGCGGGCTGCGGGCCGCGCGGGTGCTGCGCGGGACGGCGCTCGACCTGTTCGGCCAGGCCAAGGTACGCCGCGTCGAACGCGAGCTCGTCACCGAATACCGTGGCATGGTGCGCGCCGCCCTGACCCACCTCACCCCCGGCACCGCCGACGCCGTCACCGAGATCGCGGGCCTGCCCGACCTGATCCGCGGGTACGAGGACATCAAGCTCGCCCGGGTCGCCGAATTCCGCGAGCGCGCCAGGACCGCACTGGCGCGGCTGGACGAGCCCGCCCCGTCGACCCAGGAGTGACCGTGACCGTCGACCGCCTGCTTCCCGACCAGGACGCCAAGGACCTCATCGACCTGACGCGCGAGATCGCCGACAAGGAGCTCGCGCGCCGGGTGGACGAGCACGAACGCGCCGAGACCTACCCCGACGGGCTGTTCGCCACGCTGGGCGGCGCGGGGCTGCTCGGGCTGCCGTACCCGGAGGAGCTGGGGGGCGGCGGGCAGCCGTACGAGGTCTATCTGCAGGTGATCGAGGAGCTGGCCATGCGGTGGGCGGCCGTCGCGGTCGCGACCAGCGTGCACACCCTCGCCTGCTTCCCCGTCTTCGCCTACGGCACCCCCGAGCAGCGCGAACGGTGGCTGCCCGACATGCTGGCAGGACGGATCGTCGGCGGCTACAGCCTGTCGGAGCCTCAGGCCGGATCCGACGCCGGCGCCCTGACCTGCAAGGCCGAACGGGTCGAGAACGGCTACCGCATCACCGGCAACAAGGCGTGGATCACCCACGGCGGCATCGCCGACTTCTACGCCCTGTTCGCCCGCACCGGCGAAGGATCACGCGGCGTCTCCTGCTTCCTCGCGCCCGGCACGGCCGACGGGCTGACGTTCGGGCGACCCGAGGAGAAGATGGGGCTGCACGCGGTGCCCACCACCAGCGCCCACTGGGACGGCGCCGTCCTGGAGCCCGACCGGCTGATCGGCGAGGAGGGGCAAGGGCTGCAGATCGCCTTCAGCGCCCTCGACTCCGGCCGGCTCGGCATCGCCGCCTGCGCCACCGGCCTCGCCCAGGCCGCGCTCGACGAGGCCGTCGCCTACGCCAAGGAACGCCAGACGTTCGGCAAGCGCATCATCGACCACCAGGGCCTCGGCTTCCTGCTCGCCGACATGGCGGCCGGGGTGGACAGCGCGCGGGCGACGTACCTCGACGCGGCCCGCCGCCGCGACGCGGGACTGCCGTACAGCCGGCAGGCGAGCGTCGCCAAGCTGGTCGCCACGGACGCGGCGATGAAGGTGACGACGGACGCGGTGCAGGTGTTCGGCGGGTACGGGTACACGCGGGAGTTCCGGGTCGAGCGGTACATGCGCGAAGCCAAGATCATGCAGATCTTCGAAGGCACCAACCAGATCCAGCGCCTCGTCATCAGCCGACACCTGGCCAAGTAACCCCTGGCATGCGGTACTCTCGCCCCCCTGTGCTGGGGGCGGGGTTCTTGAGGGAGGTACGTGTTTCGCTGTCCCAAGGGATGGAGCCGTGGGCACGGGTGGCCTGGCTGGCCTGGACCTGCGTCGTCGCGGGTTCCTTTCTGATCAATCTCGTCATCGACTATTTCTTCGAGGACTTAGGACAGGTCACGGTGATCTAGCTGACGATGCGCCTCCTGGCATACGCGGCCGTCTGGTTGGTCGGGGTCTTCGTGATCAAACGGGCCATGCGCTCTGAGTGATCCCGCCGGCTCGCCGGGCTCTTCGGGCCGTGGTCCCACCGTGTCAGTAGCAGCGCATGTCCATCCCGGTGCCGTCGTACATGCCGTCCAAGTCGATGATCACTGAATGGGTGGCGGAGCTGCCATCCACAGGGGTGCCGGGCTCGTCGAACGATATCCAGGCCTCCACTTCGTAGTCGCCGAGTTCTCCGTCGGGGTCTTCGATTTTCGCCTGGCGGTAGTGGTTCAGCACCTCTTGGACGGGCCGCTCGGTGGAAAGCTGGAAACGGATGGTGTACCAGCAGTCGCCGGAGTCGCCGCTCACCTCGACTTGCGGGTCGAAGTACCCGAAGACTGTTCCTGATGGCAGCGGATTCGCCTGGATGCGGTCCACCATGCGCGCCAGTCGGTGGTCGTTGATCCACACCGGCGCCATGACGATCACCGCGAGCAGCAGGAACGGCACTAACAGTGGGGCCAGGCAGCCGCTTCGGCGAGCCAGTCGTGAAATTCTGGACTTCTGCGGTGCTGCGGGTGCGGGCGGGTCCCTGGGGATCGACATGGATTCACATGATCGCGTACCCGTTGCCCCCTCGCGTGAAGTTGCCGCCCTGCTCGGGGGATGGACTCCGGGATCAGGGACCTCTTCGATGAGCCCTGCGTGCAAGCGTCATTTCTTTTGGTTTAGTCATTTACGGCCAGGCCGGAAGTCAGAGGTCCGAATCTCCCAAGCTCCACACACTCGAAAGCCCAGGAGACCGGGAACCGTTTCTGTCAACTGGTTTCGCTCGTTACTCTGCTGCTTCTACGCTTCGCGTATGGAACCCATGGAGATACGGATCGTGATGCCGTTCGACCCCGCATTTCATGATCCAGGAAGCGTCGCGGCCACCGAGCGGTGTTGCAGTCAGCACGGCAAGGACTACTGCGATCAGCCGCCTGTCGCCAGCGTCCACTACCCGCCGAACGGCAGGGTCTCAGCCTGTGCCAGAGCTCTGCGAGGGATCATCGACGACGCATTGAAGAAATTCCCTCAGCAGCAGTAGCCAGTCATGGCGTCATCGTGGGTCCCAGGCTGCGACCGGCGCTCACCGTGGAGGATTTGCTTGGGTGTGCGAGCGTTCAGACCTGTTCATAGTGAAATGACTTGATGAAGCAGTCACGGGGTTGGGTGACTGCGAAAAGGATGCATTCCACGAGCGACTGTGCGGTGAGGGCGTCCTTGGCCTCCCGGGGTGCGGATTCCCACTCCTCGGAGAGGGGGTCGGTGTTGTCGAAGTCGGGCGGGTAGAGCGATATCACCCGGACTCCCTGGGGCCGCAGGCGCTTGGAGAGAATCTCGGTGAATCCGGCTTGGGCGTTCTTGGCCGCGTAGAAGGCGTCGTGCGCGTCCGAGCGGTGATGTCCGGCCGTTCCGCAGGCGGAGACCATTGTCACCACATCCGGCTTCTTCGATTTGAGGAGGAGAGGGAGGAAGTTCTTCACGGTCAGGACCGTGCCCGTTGCGCCGGATGCGATGGTGTCGACGACATCCTCGTCGGAGGCCGACTGGAGGTCCGGCCCGTCGAGGTAGCGCGCGCCGTTGTTGATCAGGATGTCGACGCGGTCCGTGTGCCGCGTGACGCCGGACGCGAAGTCGCGGATGGAGGCGGGATCCGTCAGGTCGCAGGCGAAGGCGTGGACCTGCCGATGGCCTCGGTCGCGGATCTCATCACCGACACGTTCGGCGGCAGCGAGGTTGCGTGCGGACAGGAAGACCTCCGCGCCGAGATCCGCGAGCCGGATGGCCAGAGTTCGCCCGAAGTCGCGGCCGGCGGCAGTGATGACCACACGATGGTCGTCGAATCTCATGGCTTCCTTCCTCGGGTGTTGACCCGGTCATCCGGTGACGCTGCAAACGATCTTTCCGGTGGTGCGGTTGGACTCGCCGAGCTCATGTGCCCTGGCCGCCTGCTCCGGCGGCAGGGCGGTGCCGACCTCGGCGCCCAGCCGTCCCGCCCCGGCCGGTTCGGCGATCGTCGCCATCGCCGCGTTGTCCGGCTCGACGAGGACGAATCCCGCCCAGATGCCGCGCTCCCCGGCCTGGCGAGAGAGGTCATCGTCAGGCTCCGGCTTGAGCTGGGCAAGAATGCCGCCGTCCCGCAACGTCCGCAGGGAACGTGTTCCGTAGTCGCCACCGATGCTGTCGATCACCAGGTCGACGTCGCGGACCGTCTCGGCGAAGTCGTCCTCGGTGTAGTCGTCCTCGGTGTAGTCGATCACCTCGTCGGCGCCCAGGGATACCGCTGACACCCTCACCCGGATGGGCATCGCTATCCGTGGCCGGGCTCGCAGCCGCCGGCGGGCTGCTGGGTGATGACGTTCAAGCGGTTGACGGTGTTCATGATGGCGATGAGGGACACCAGGCCGGCGAGTTCGTCTTCGTCGTAGTGCTTGGCCGCGTTGGCCCACACCTCGTCGGTGACACCACCGGCCGCGTCGGCGATGCGGGTGCCCTGCTCGGCCAGTTCCAGGGCGGCCCGCTCGGCGCCGGTGAACACCGTCGCCTCCCGCCAGACCGCGACCAGGTTGAGGCGCACCGAGGATTCCCCCGCACGCGCGGCTTCCTTGGTGTGCATGTCGACGCAGAAGGCGCAGCCGTTGATCTGGCTGACGCGCAGTGCCACCAGTTCCTGCGTCGTGACGGGCAGGGTCGAATCCTGCGCGACCTTGCCCGCGGAGACGATGTGTTTGACAAGCTTCGTCGCGATCGGGCTGCCGAGGAGGTTGAGACGGGCGTTCACGCTGTTCTCCTTCATGTTCGTCGTACGTCCCATCGACGAAACAGCCCGGCAAGATGTCACAACCAGCCGAATGTGATCTGCGCTTCCCACTCGCCATGATTCCTCACGAAGGGACCCTTCTCGGTCGCCGCTGGACTGCGCTTGATCACCTCGTCGGCGAGGCCGCCGTCTCAACCGGCTAACGACAAGGCCCATTCGGCAACGCGCAGTCCCCGGGTCGTCCAATCGCTTTGGGTGTAGCCGAAGCTGCCCCGCACAGTCCACTCGAGATCAACGACCCAGACACCACGGCTCACCGCGAGCCGTCCTGTCGTTATCGGTGTGTAGAGGAAGGCGGTCGGCCGCTTCGCGCGTACGTTGGACACGACCTGGACTCCGGACCAGCCGCCACGGCGGAACGGTGCGACGCTCACCTCCCCGTGCGAGGTGGCGCCCATTTCTTCGGACGGCGTACCCGCGCAGTCTTGGGCGACCCGCGTGGCCGCCTCGCTCATATCATGCGCGGTCGCCGGGTCGGGAGCCCGGATGAAACGGGCGTCCAGCTGCGGGTCGGTGGCGAGCCGAACGACATGGACGGGCAAACCTCGAGGTTCGGCCCGCGGATCCAGGATGCCCGTGCACAGCACGAAGATGTTGTGAGCGCGATGGGGCCGTGACCTGTCCGCCGACTCGTGTGGACGTAGGCGCTCCGCGATTTCGTCGATCGACAGCGCGGGAGCGACGCGGACGGGCTGGTACATGTTGTCCGCGCTCCCGCCGGCCATACCCATGACCAGGACCACCGAAGCAACAACAACGAATCTGCCCATACCTGGGTCAACGATCAAGGCGGCTGATGGTTGCGCTGCCTCGGTGAGCGACCGCGGACGGCCACGTTGTTCCGCAGGCATGTGACACCTCCCACGCGCCGCCCTGATGCCGCCGCCTTCCGGCTTCATGCCCTCTTAGAGGAACGGGAGCAGGTACTGAGGTGGTTCGCCCAGGTTCTGTGGAACACCAGAACCAGTGGAAAGGGCTCCCGCAAGCGTAACCATCGCTCACCGACATGATCGAACGGATTTCGCCGCCTGCCGGTTCAGGCGGTGGCGAAGCGGGTGAGCACCGCCTCCGGGCGGACGGAGGGCAGGGCGCGGCGGAAGACCCGGTAGTAGGCCAGTTCTTCCTTCGTCCGCAGGTCGACGCCGCTCTCCTCGACCGCCGTGGCGAACTCGCCGTCGCCCACGCGCGCGTCGAAGTGGGGTGTGAGCAGGTCCTGTGCCCCGCTGCCTGTGCCGAACTGCACCTTGCGCCGCCACAGCAGCCGTTCGGGCAGCCAGCCGGTGAACGCGCGGCGCAGGTGTCCCTTCTCCATGCCGTCGGGCTCCAGCGACTTCAGCTCGGGCGGCAGGGACATGGCGTGCGCGATGACGTCGGCGTCGAGGAACGGTACGCGGGCCTCCAGGCCGTGTGCCATGGTGACGCGGTCGCAGCGCTGAAGGTTGAGCCCGTGGAGCCGGCCGAGGGTGCGCCTGAGTTCGCGCTCCAGCCGCCCGGGTTCGGCGTGGCCGCGGTGGTAGTAGTCGTAGCCGGCGAACAGCTCGTCGGCCCCCTCCCCGGTGAGCACCGCCTTGACGTGCCGGGACGCCAGTTCCGACAGGAACCAGTTCGGTACGGCGCTGCGGATCAGGCTGGCGTCGAACGACTCCACCGAGGCCACCACCTGGTCCACGACGGAGATGGCCCGGCCGGCGTCGAGGAGGGTCTCGTGGTGTTCGGTGCCGAGGTGCTCTGCCACCTCGCGGGCCGCCAGCAGGTCGGGCGAGCCGGGGGTGCCGACGGCGAACGTCTTCAGCCGTTCACCGCGCGAGCGGTACTCCGCGGCGGCGACGGCCGCGACGATGCTGGAGTCGAGCCCGCCGGACAGGAACACGCCGACGTCCACGTCGGCCATCAGGTGCCGGACGACCGAGTCGGCCAGCACCTCGCGGGTGGCCGATTCCGCGTCGGCGGCGGGGACGCCGTCCCACCGGCCTGCCCGGCCGCGTGGCACGGCCTCGGCGAAGCGCACGAGGCCCGTTTCCGGCGTCCAGTAGCACCCTGGAGGGAAGGCCTCGGTGGCGGCCTGCACCTCGGGTGGGAAGGCCCGCAGTTCGGAGGCGAAGTGCAAGCCGTCCGCGGTGCGCGCCCAGTACAGGGGCTTGATGCCGAGCGGGTCGCGGGCGGCGACGAACCGGCCGTCGGGCGCGGCGGCGCACAGGGCCCACATCCCCTGGAGCCGGTCGAACGCGCCGGGCCCGCACATGTGCAGCAGCACGAGCGCCGCCTCGCTGTCGGACGAGGTGGCGAACCTTTCCCGGCCGAGGCCGGCGCGGAGGTCCGTGTGGTTGTAGATCTCGCCGTTGCAGACCAGGGACCAGCCGCCGGCCGAGTTGAGCGGCTGCCTTCCTCCCGCGAGGTCGACGATGGACAGCCGGTTGTGCCCGAGCCACGCGCGCTCGCCGACGAGCCGGTGGTCGTTGTCGTCAGGGCCGCGGTGCGTGATGCGTGAGAGCATCCATTCGCCCGCGGCGCGGGTATGGAGGGGGTCGCTTCCGGCCTGTTCCTGGTAAAGAGCCGCTATGCCGCACATCACTCGAACGTATCCTCGACCGACAGTCATCGACAAATCACCCCGAGTGCCACGGCATGACGGCCGGCGACCGGATGTGCTGCGCCTTCCGTAAGCTGCCTTCCGTAAGCTGAGGGTGTGTCCCCCGCACTGGTTCTGCTCGACGGCGTCCGCTGGCGGGGTTCGCGTGTCGTCGGCGACCGCGCGCACACCCTGCTGGCCGTGCTCGCGCTGCACGGGCGCGCGGGGGCCGGTGACGAGCGCCTGGTCGAGGAGTTGTGGCCCGACGACGCGCCGGCCAACCCGACGAAGGCGCTGCAGGTGGTCGTCTCGCGGACCAGGGCGGCGACCCGCGCCGACGTCGTGGTGCGGGTCCCGCGCGGATACCGGCTCGGGCTGCCCGCCGATCAGGTGGACGCGCTGCTGCTCGGCGCGCTGGTGGAGCAGGCGCGGGCCGCGCTGCGCGACGACGACATGGCGCTCGCGATCGGCCGCGCGGAAGAGGCCATGATCCTCGCGGCCGGCGGCGCGGACGACACCACGGGCCACGCGGGCGGCGGCGCGAACAGCCTCACCGGCCACGCGGGCCGCGGCGCGGACGGCCGTACCGGCCTCATGGGCGGCAATGCGGACGGCGACGCGGGAGCGCTCGCCGCGTTGCGGGAGGCCGCGGCGGCGCAGGTGGCCGAGGCGCGGCGGGTGGCGGCCATCGCGCGGGGCAGGAGCGGCGCCCACGAGGCCGCCCTGCCGCTGCTGGAGGAGGCCGCGGCCGACCGGCCGCACGACGAGGAGCTGCTGGCCTGCCTCCTGCGCAGCGAGGCCGCCGTCCGCGGCGCCGCCGCCGCTCTGGAGCGTTACGAGCGCTACCGTGCGGGCCTGGTCGCGCGGCTCGGCACCGAGCCGGGGCCGCAGCTCTCCCGCGTGTACGCCGAACTCCTCGCCGCGGATCGGCCGGTGCGCGCCGGCATCCAGTACGACGGTTCCTCGCTGCTCGGCCGCGACGGCGACATCAACGCGGTGCACGCCCTGCTGCAGACCCATCGCGTGGTCTCCATCGTCGGCCCCGGAGGGCTGGGCAAGACGCGCCTCGCCCATGTCGCGGGCAGGAACGCCGCGCAGCCCGTCGCCCACTTCGTCGAGCTCGTCGGCGTCTCCTCGCCGGAGGGAGTGGTGGGCGAGGTGGGCTCGGCGCTCGGGGTGCGCGACTCGGTCAGCGGTCGCCGGGCCCTGACCGCGGAGCAGCGCTCCGACGTCCGCGCCCGGATCGCCCAGTATCTCGACCAGGCTCCCGCGCTGCTGATTCTGGACAACTGCGAGCACGTGATCAAGGCCGTCGCGGATTTGGTGGCGTTCCTGACCGTGACGACCCGCGACCTGCGGGTGCTCGTCACCTCGCGCGCCCCCTTGTCGATCCCCGCGGAGCGGGTCTACCTGCTCGGCGAGCTGCCCACGGGTGACGCGGTGGAGTTGTTCCGCCAGCGGGCCACCGCCGCCCGGCCGGACGTGCGGCTCGACGAGGGCGCGGTCGAGAAGGTCGTCGCCCGTCTCGACGGGCTGCCGCTGGCGATCGAGCTGGCCGCGGCCAAGGTGCGGGTCATGTCGGTCGAGGACATCGCGCGCCGCCTGGCGGACCGCTTCGCGCTGCTGCGCGGCGGGAACCGTACGGCGCCCGACCGGCACCGGACGCTGCTCGCCGTCATCGACTGGTCGTGGAACCTGCTGGGCGAGCCCGAACGGCGGGCGCTGCGCTGGTTGTCTTTGTTCGGCGACGGTTTCACTCTGGCCGCGGCCGAGCACGTCCTCGGGCCCGACGCCCTGCGCGCCGTCGACGCGCTGACCGAGCAGTCGATGCTGAGCGTCCGCGAGACGGCGTACGGCCTGCGCTACCGGATGCTGGAGACCGTCAGGGAGTTCGGGCGGATGCGCCTGGAGGAGGCCGGCGAGCAGGAGTCCGCGCGGGCGGCGCAGCGGGCCTGGGCCACCGCGTACGCCGGTGAGCACGCCGGCACGTTGTTCGGCCCGGCGCAGTTCGCGGCGGCCGACGCGCTGCGGGCGGAGGAGGGCAACCTCGCCGATCTGCTCCGGCAGGCCCTCGCCGGGCCCGATCCGGCCACGACGGTCCAGCTGCTGGCCGGTGTCGGTGCGCTGTGGTCGATCCGCGGCGACCACGCCAGGATCCTGGTGCATCTCGACTCGATCGCGGACACGCTCGCCGGCTGGGCGCCGCCGCCGCACCTCGTGGAGGTGACCAGGGCCGCGTTGCTGATCACCCTCATGAACGTCATGGTCGTCGCGGGTCAGCGCGGCGATCCGCTGCGCGACCTGCTGAGGAGCCTGCCCGTCGATGACGGGACGGACCGCCGTCTGGCGGCGGCGGCCACCGTGGTGCTGACGACGTGGGACGTCACCGGCGGCGCCGACGTACGTCAGCGGCTGGAGAGGTTGTGCCACAGCGCCGACCATTACGTGGCCCTGTCGGCGTGGCAGGCGAGCGTGCACGTCCTGGAGAACGCGGGCGACGTGCCCGGGGCGGTCGAGGCCGCGCAGCGGACCATCGCCCTGCTCGACGAGGACGACGACGGGCCCTACCTCGCCGCGGCGATGCGTGCCGTGCTGGCCAACCTGCTCATGCAGGTCGGTGACCGCCGGCGCGCGGTGGGGCACGCGCGGACCGCCATCCCGGTGCTGAGCAGGCTCGGCGCCACCGACGACGAGACCCAGCTCCGCGCGGTGCTGCTGATCGCCGCGCTCGCCGACGGCGATCTCGCCACCGCGCAGGACGAGCTCGCCGGCATCGTACGGATCAACGACAACGAGGCGGTGCTCGGCGGGGTGGCGCTCGTCGGGTTGTGCGCGGCCGAGATCGCCCTGGCGCGCGGCGAGACGGCCGCCGCGCTCGCGGACTACCGCCGGGCCGTCCAGCGGGCGCGCGACCTGCGGCTGCCCGGGGCCACGCACATCGAGATCACGCCGTGGATGATCATGGCGGAGTCGGTCTGCCTGACGGCGTACGCCTACCACGCCGCACCGGACGACGTGCGCTACGGCGAGGAGCTGTTCTCCACCGTGCGGGCCCACGACCTGCTGGCCGTGGGCAATCCCGTCATCGACTACCCGCTGTGCGGCTCGATGCTCTTCGCGCTGGGCGTCTGGGGGCTGCTGCGGGAGGCCATGGCCCCCCGCGAGGCGATCCACCTGCTGGTGCTGGCCGAGCGGTTCACCTACAACCGCAGCACGCCGAGCATGGCCTTCGAGCGCGTCGAACCGTACGCCGAGCGGGCCGCGCCCGGGGTGCTCGACGCCGTGCGGGCCGGTTACGGCGACCGGTACGGCCCCGACCTGCTCGACGAGGCCCGCAGGCGCGTCGGCCAGGTCGCCGGCCGCGAGGGCGGGGAGTCACATGTGCCGTTTGTAGCTCCGTACGGACAGCGGCGCGAAGATCGCGATGACGATCAGGCACGCCACGAGCGTCCAGGCCACCTCCCCGCTGACGACGGCGTTGTTGGCGAGGTCGCGGGCGGCCGTGACCAGGTGTGAGACGGGGTTCACCCGGACGAACGCGGCCAGCCAGCCGGGCAGGGTGTCGACGGGGACGAACGCGTTCGACAGGAACGTCAGCGGAAACAGGATCATCATGGAGATGCCCTGCACGGCCTGGGCGCTCCTCGCGATCGTGCCGACCCACGTGAAGACCCACGCCAGCGACCAGCCCGTGAAGATCGCCAGCAGGATCGCGGCGAACACGCCCGCCGCCCCGCCGCCCGGACGATAGCCCATCACCAGGCCCATGCCGAAGGTCAGCGTGGCCGCGATCGTGTAGCGCAGCAGGTCGGCCACCATCGGCCCGGCCAGCGGCGCGATCCGGGCGATCGGCAGCGACTTGAACCGGTCGAAGACGCCCTTCTCCAGGTCCTCGCGCAGTTGCGTGCCGGTGGCCATGCACGTCGTCAGCACGGTCTGGGCGAGGATGCCGGGGATCATCAGCGGGAGGTAGCTCTCCACGTCGCCGGCGATGGCGCCGCCGAAGATGAAGGCGAACATGGCGGTGAACAGGATGGGCTGCAGCGCCACGTCGAAGAACTGCTCCGGGTTGCGGAGCATCTTCTTGAACGCCCGCCAGGCCATCGTCAACGTCTGGTCGAGCGTCTCCCCGACGGTGACGCGCCGCCGGGCGGCCGCCACGCGGCCGGCGGCATTGACGGGGGCGTCGACGGGCGCGGGTACGAACGTGGTGCTCATCGGTCCTCCTTCGTTCCGTGGCCGGTGAGGGCGAGGAACACCTCGTCCAGGCTGGGCTTGGCCACGCTCACCGAAGAGATCGACACCCCGGCGGTACGCAGCGCGATCAGCACTTCGCCCGCCAGGTCGGCCTGGTCGAGGGCGACGTTGAGCCGGCCCCGCTCCGGGTTGAGGACGGGGTCGATGCCGAGGACCCGCCGTACGACCTCCGCGGCGGCGGGCACCTCGTCCGGCTCGGCGAGCAGCAACTGGAGCGTGGAGTCGCCGACGGCGGTCTTCAGCTCGTCGGGAGTGCCCTCGGCGACCTTGCGGCCGTGGTCGATGACGGCGACCCGGTCGGCGAGCTGGTCGGCCTCGTCCAGGTACTGGGTGGTCAGCAGCACCGTGCACCCCTGGGCGACCAGGCCGCGGATGGTGTCCCACATCTGGCCGCGCGTACGCGGGTCGAGTCCCGTGGTGGGCTCGTCGAGGAAGATCAGCGGTGGCCGGCTGATCAGGCTGGCCGCCAGGTCGAGGCGCCTGCGCATGCCGCCGGAGAACTGCGCGATGGCCTTGTCGGCGGCCTCCTCCAGGCCGAACTGGCCGAGCAGCTCGGCGGCGATGCGCCGGGCGCGCGGAGCGGCGATGCCCTGCAGACGGCTGAAGAGCCAGAGGTTCTCGCGGGCCGTCAGGTTCTCGTCCACCGAGGCGTACTGGCCGGTGACGCCGACCAGCTGACGGATCACGTGCGGGTTGCCGGCCACGTCGACCCCGAAGATCTCGGCCCGGCCCGCGTCGATCGGCAGCAGGGTGGCCAGCATCCGCAACATGGTGGTCTTGCCGGCGCCGTTCGGGCCGAGCACGCCGAAGATCTCGCCGGGGCGTACGTGCAGGTCGATCCCGTCGACGGCACGCTGCGCGCCGAACGTCTTCACCAGCCCCCGCGCCTGTACGGCCTGGTCGATGGCCCCTGTCGGGGCCTGGCCGCCGTCGATGCGGCCGAGTTCTGTGATGCTCATGCCCTCACTCTCGGCGGCGCCGGTTTCACGGCACCCTCGACCGGGTTTCACCCTGGCCCGGGAGCATGGAACGCGCCGCCGTGAGCGCTACGCCTCAGCGCATTCCGGGGCGGTGCCCGGCTGCACCCGTACCTGCGGCGACCTGCGGAACTCGGCCGGCACCTCGCCCCGGCCCTCGCACAACACCGTGCTTTCGCCCGCCCGGTTGGTCAGGACCACCTGGCAGCCGTCGAGCGGCTGGTTGTCGAACGTGGTGATTCTGCGCGACGGCCGGTACTGCCTCTGTGGCTGGCAGGCGCCGTAGGCGTAGCGGAAGGTCTCGCCACCGCCGTCGGCCTCCACGCGGGGGGCGGCGTGCGCCGGGATCGTCGTCCACGTCAGGCCGGTCAGCGCCGCCCCGGTGAGTAGTGCTCTCATCGTCGATCTCATGGCGCACAGTCTCGCCAGCGCCCCCGCGAGGCCTCCAGGAACCACGTCCGGACTTGTCACAGATATGGCGCACGGCGGGAGGTCCGGTTACGCGCTCTCGGCGGGGTGGGGCGGGGCGTAGGGAGGGAGGCCGAGGCGGGTGCGGATGGCCTGCTGGACCGTGGTCTTGCCGGCGCGGGCGTCGATCGTCATGACGTACTCCTTGCGCCGGAACAACTCCACCACCGGGTCGATCTTGGTGTGGTAGTCGCGCAGCCGCCTGGCCAGGGCCTCCGGGGTGTCGTCGGCCCGGGTGACGAGCTCGCCCCCGCACACGTCGCAGCGCCCCTCGGTCGAGGGCCGGTGGGCGATCAGGTTGTAGTCCATGCCGCAGCGCGAGCACAGCCGCCGGGCCAGGACGCGCCGGCGTACCTCGTCGTCGGGCAGGTCGAGGTGGATCACCCCGTCGAGGTCGTAGCTCTCCAGGAAGAACTCCGCCTGGCGGCGGTTGCGGGGGAAGCCGTCGATGATGAACCCGTAGTTCCAGTCGTGCAGCTGGAGCCGGTCGCTGACGACGTCCTCCACCAGGTCGTCGCCCACCAGCTCGCCCGCCGCGACGAGGCGGCGCACCTGGGCGCCGAGCTTGGTGTGGTTCTTGACGTGCCAGCGGAAGATGTCGCCGACGCTGATGTGCACGAGATCGAGGTCGGCGGCGAGCAGCGCGCTCTGGGTGCCCTTGCCGCTCCCCTGCACGCCCATGATCACATATTTCCGCATACGTAGATTTCCCGATGCTTGACGGACCGGTTGCATCTATTGTCAGCCGGATCGAGCGCCTTCGGAGAAGGTGGGTCCATGCGTACGCTACCCAGGTTCCTGTCGCTGTTGTCAGGATTGCTCATGGCCACGACGTCCGCCGTTCCGGCGGGCGCGGCGGCGAGGCCGGCGGAGGTCACCCCCGACGTCGTCTTCCAGCGGGCCGACTTCGCCACCGGCACGCCCGAGGGCACGACGGCGGGGGACGGACTGGTGTTCGGCACGGCCGCCGGCACCGTCCCCTACACCGACGCGCTCGGCACCAAGACCTGGGAGTACGCCCGCTGGACGGGCCCCGAGCGGGCCGTCGGCTTCCCCGCCACCGAACTGATCACCTCCTGGACTGCGGACGTCCCGCCGGGCTCGTGGATGCAGGTCGAGACCCGCGCCAGGAACGCCGAGGGCCTCACGAAGTGGTATTCGCTGGGCAGGTGGGCGTACGCGGAGGGCGACATCCGCCGCACGTCGGTGCCCGGCCAGGGCGACGGCGACGCGTCGGTGGCGGTGGACACCCTGGTCGCGGCGTCCGGCAGACCCATCACCGCCTACCAGCTGCGGCTGACCCTCTACCGTGCGCCCGGCTCCTCGGTGACGCCTCGGGTGCGCACGTCCGGCGTCATGGCCTCCAACGTGCCGAGGCGCGCGACCGTCCCGGTCAGCCCCGGCGGCGCCGCGTGGGGCACCGACCTGGACGTGCCGCGCCGCTCCCAGAACGTGCACCAGGGCCACTACCCCGAGTGGAACGGCGGCGGCGAGGCCTGGTGCAGCCCGACCTCGACCACCATGGTCCTCGGCTACTGGGACAGATGGCCGAGCGCCCAGGACACGTCCTGGGTCGCCCCCTCCGATCCCGATCCTGAGGTCGACTACGCCGCCCGCTACACCTACGACCACGCGTACGGGGGCGCGGGCAACTGGCCGTTCAACACCGCCTACGCGGGGCGGTTCGGGATGGACGGGTTCGTCACCCGGCTGCGCTCGCTGACCGAGCTCGAACTGCTGATCAGGGCGGGCATCCCGGTCGTCACCTCGCAGTCGTTCAAGGCGAGCGAGCTGCCCGGCGCCGGATACGGCACCGACGGGCACCTCATGGTGGTCGTCGGCTTCACCTCCGCCGGCGACGTGATCGCCAACGACCCGGCCTCCTCCGGCAACTCCGCCGTACGCAGGGTCTATCCGCGGGCGAACTTCGAGAACGTGTGGCTGCGCAGTTCGAGCAGCGGCGGTGTGGCGTACGTCATCCACCCGCCCGGCCACGCGCTGCCCGCCACGACTCCCGGGCTGCCCGCCAACTGGTGACGGCCGACTCGACGACGGGCGGAGACCTGCGTACCCTAACCACCGGGACCGGCGGGCCAGCCCGTCCGTTTCCCCGCGTTACAACGCCGATCGGGGGTCGTCCGGTGAGCTGATGTCGCTGCGCACGGCGCCCTTCGCGACCGTGCCCGACCCATCTCCCCAATGCCGTGGAGCGCCGGATGACCGAGGACAATGCTGCGACGCTCGAGAAGCTCCGGCTGGTGTGGCCTCCACGGCGAAGCGGTCCGTCCCTGCTGCTGTCGGACGAAGGCGCCCGCGTGCTGGTCGCGGGCACGGGCGCGCACCACGCGCCGTCGCGGCTGCCGCAGGCGCCCGCCGTGCCGCCGACCGTCAACGACGTCGCCCAGTGCCTCGTGGAGCGGGCGGGGCTGGCGTCCTCCGGCCTGAACGTCCTGCTGGACCCGGCCAACCCGGCCACCCTGGGCGAGGCGCTGGAGCGGGCGGCGCGCGAGGCCACGTCCGTGCTGATGTTCCACTTCGTCGGGCACGCCGTCCTCGGGCCCGACGACGAACTGCACCTGGCGACCCGCGCCACCGTCGACCTCGGCGAGGGGGTGCCCGGCTACCAGGCGCTGCCCTTCTCCGCGGTGCGCGACATCCTGTCGTCCTCGCGGGCCGGGCTCACCGTCGTGGTCCTCGACTGCTGCTTCACCGGCGCGGGCCGGCCGGTGCCGGCGAAGGCGCTGGAGGGGGCGCTGGAGGGGGCGCTGGAGAAGGCCGTCGACGGGGCCTGGCCGGGCGCCTACGTGCTCGCGTCGTCCGCCGTGGACGAGCATTCGTGGGCGCTGCCCGGCGTCCGGCACACGGCGCTCAGCGGCGCGCTGCTGCGGCTGCTGAACGAAGGCGATCCCACGGGGCCGCACGACTTAACCCTCGACCACGCCCACCACTACCTGGCCCGCGTGCTGCCCGAGGGCGGGTTCCCCCGGCCGCGCTGCCAGACCGCCCCGCTGGGCGAACGTCCGCCGTTCGCGCGCAACCCCGCCGAGACGGCCCACCGCCCCTCTTCCGGCCCGCCGATCGCCTCGCCCGGCGACCTGTCCAGCCCCTACCGCGGCCTGGTCCCCTACGCGGCCGAGCAGGCCGAGCTGTTCTTCGGCCGGGAGAGCGCGACGAGGTCGCTGGCCACGCGGGTGCGGCAGGCCCTGAAGGAGGACCCTCCGCCCGTCGTCGTCGGCTCGCAGGCGTTCGAGGCCGGCGGGCCGCTCATCGTCACCGGCGCGTCGGGCTGCGGGAAGTCGTCGTTGTTGCGGGCCGGGCTGATCCCGGCCATGCGGGGCGACCTCGGCGACGAGCTGTCGTGCGTCGTGCTGACGCCCGGCGCGCAGCCGATCGCGGCGCTGGCGCGCGAGCTGGCGGCGTTCGGCGGCGGCCCGCCCGAGCGGCTGCGCGAGATCGTCGAGTCCGATCCCAGCGCGGCGCGGCGGGCGCTCACCGGCGCCAAGGGGCGCACGCTGGTGGTGGTCGACCAGTTCGAGGAGCTGTTCATCGCCTGCGCCGATGAGCGGACCCGGCGCCGGTTCGTCGCGGCGCTCGCCGAGATGGCCAGGAACGCGGCCGTCGTCATCGCCGTGCGCGCCGACTTCTTCGGGCGTTGCTCGGCCTATCCGGGCCTGCTGGAGGCCATGAAGCGGCCCGAGGTCGTGGCGCCCATGACGGGGGCGGAGCTGCGCGTGGTGATCGAGGAGCCCGCCCTGAGCTCCGGCCTCTCGCTGGAGTCCGGGCTCACCGACCTCATCCTGGAGGACCTCCAGGCGAACGCCGACGCGCTCGAACGGTCGGGCGGCCCTCTGCCGCTGCTCTCCCACGCCCTGCTGGCCACCTGGCAGCGGCGTTCCGGCGGCGTGCTGACCGTCTCCGGCTACCGCTCGGCCGGCGGCATCACCGGGGCGCTGGCGATGAGTGCCGAGAACACCCTGCGCGGGCTGGGTTCGGAGTTCGAGCCGATGGCGCGCGACCTGCTGATCCGGCTCGTCCAGGTGGACGACCGGATCGGCAGTACGAAACGGCGGGTCGCCCTCGCCGAGTTGCTGCCGGGCGACCCGTCGGTGGCGGCGCAGGTGCTGGCCGAGTTCGTCCGCACCCGGCTGGTCACCGTGCACGACGACGAGGCCGAGATCACCCACGAGGCGCTCATCCGGGCCTGGCCGAGGCTCGGCGGCTGGGTCGACGCCGGCCGCGCCGGGCTGCTCGTGCAGCGCCGGCTCACCGAGGACGCACGGCTCTGGCAGCAGCAGGAGCAGGACCCCGCCTACCTCTACGACGCGGGCCGGCTCGCGGCCGCGCTCGCGGCGGTGGGCGGCCGTCCCGTCAAAGCCGTCCAGGGCCCCACCACCCGAGATCCCGCCGCCCATGGCCCCGCGCCTGGCCCGGCGGGCCCCGCGGGCACCACGCCGCCGGGCGCTCCCGCCCAGGACGCGATCCCGCCGGTGGAGCGGCAGTTCCTCGACGCGTCGGAGCAGCGGCAGAACCGCCGCGCACAGGTCGCCCGCGCGGTGATCGCCGCCCTCTCGGTGCTCCTGCTCGTGGCCGTGAGCGGCGCCGTGGTGGCGCTCGTGCAACGCGGCCAGGCGAGCGACCAGGCCACGACGGCCGCCACGCAGCGCGACCAGGCCCTGTCGCGCCAGGCCGCCGCCACCGCCGCCCGCATGCCCGACACGTCGCTCGCCGCGCAGCTCGCGCTCAGTGCCTTCCAGCTCTCGCCCACGCCTGAAGCCCGCGGTGCGCTGCTCAGCACGCTGACGCGTCCGGCCGGCGCGCGGCTCGTCGGGCACACCGCGCCCGTCTCGGGTGTGGTCTACCGCGCCGACGGCCGCGTGGCCGCCACGGCGTCCAGCGACCTCACGGCCCGGCTGTGGAACATCGCCGACCCCCTCCGCCCGAAGGCCCTGGGCGTCGTGAAGGGACACACGGGCAGCGTCGAAACGGTGGCGTTCAACACCAGCGGGAAGGTCCTCGCCACCGGCTCCGCCGACGAGACCGCCCGGCTGTGGGACGTCTCCGACCCCGCCAAGCCCGCGAGCCTGGCCACGCTCAAGGGACACAAGGACCGCGTGTCGTCCGTGGCGTTCAGCCCCAAGGGCACCATCGTGGCCACCGCGTCCGCCGACCGCACGGTCCTGCTGTGGGACCTCGCCGACCCGCGCAAGCCCAAGCGCGTGGCCGTGCTCCAGCAGAGCTCCGGCATCTCCGAGGTGGCCTTCAGTCCCGACGGCAACTACATCGCCGTGACCTCGGCCACCGGCGGCGTCGCGCTGCTCGACGTACGCACTCCCGCCAAGCCGACCAGCCTCGCGGTGCTGCCCTCGCAGGACGGCGCGGTCACCAGCGTGGCGTTCTCCTCCGACGGCGTCTACCTCGCCGCCGGCTCCGACACCGGCAAGGTGCACCTGTGGAACGTCACCGCCACCAAGCTCGTCGGCACCGCGAGCGGGCACGGCTCCACGGTCGGCGACGTGGCGTTCAGCCCCGACGGCACGATCCTGGCCGGTTCCTCCACCGACGGCACCGCCCGCGTGTGGGACCTGTCCAGCCCGAGCTCGCCGCAGTCCGTCGCCACGCTGGAGGGGGCGGGCGGCGCGGTCACCGGCGTGGCGTTCAGCCCGAACGGCCAGAACCTCGCGACCTCCGCCGTGGACGGCACGGCCCGCCTGTGGAACGTCGCCAACGCCGCCCGCGTCGCGCCCCGTGCCAGGCTCGCCGGTCACACGTCCACCGTCGGCGGGCTGGCCCTGTCGAAGGACGGCGACACCCTCGCCACCGCCTCCGACGACGAGAGCGTGAAATTGTGGGACATCTCCGACCCCGCGGTGTCCACGCCGCTGTCGACGCTGTCGGGCCACACCGCCGCCGTCGTCGCGGCCTCGTTCGCTCCTGACGGCAAGCACCTGGTCACGGCCTCGCTCGACAGGACCGCCCGGTTGTGGGACGTCTCCGAGCCCGCCACGCCGAAGCTCGTGACGACGCTCAAGGGGCACACGGACGGCGTGCGGTCGGCGGCGTACAGCCCTGACGGCAAGAAGGTCGTCACGGCGGGCAAGGACGGCAAGCTCTACCTGTGGGACGTGTCCACGCCCGCCGCCCCCAAGCGGGTGGCGGCGCCGAGCATGTCCGACGAGACGCTCGACACGGTGGCGTTCCGGCCCGACAGCCGCGTCATCGCGACCAGCTCGCGCTCCTCCCAGGTGCGGCTTTGGGACGTGTCCAAGCCCGCGGAGCCGCGCCGGCTGGCCGCGTTCCCCGCCCACACGGGCGGCGTGCTCGACGTACGGTTCAGCCCGGACGGCAAGACGCTCGCCACGACCGCCACCGACGGCACCACCCGGCTCTGGGACGTCGCCCGTCCCGGGCAACCGCGACGGCTGTCGGTCCTGCCCGGTCACTCCGCCGACGTGACCGGCTCGGCGTTCGACGCGGGCGGCAAGATGCTCGCCACGGCGTCGCGCGACGACACCATCCGTGTGTGGAACGTCGCCGACCGCGCCCGGCCGGTGTTGTGGGCGGTGCTCACCGGGTCGGGCTCGGTGAACGACGTCGAGTTCGGCCCCGACGGCACGGTCCTGGCGGGCACCTCCGGCGTCGCGACCCAGTTGTGGGGGCTGGACGTGGAGCAGGCGCGGGCGAACGTCTGCGAGGCCTCGGGGATGACGATCACCAGGGCCGAGTGGGCGCAGTACCTTCCCGGTGTCCCGTACAAAGCGCCCTGCGCGACCTGATCCGGCCGCCGGCCGGAGGGAGCGTGGGAGCAGCCCACCCACCCTCCGGGCTCCTGCTCGGGCGTCCGCTGTTTTAGCCTCGAAGGTATGAACAGGGACAACCTGCTCGGCCAGTTCCTGCGTGCCCGCCGCGAGCTGCTCCGGCCTGATGATCTGGGTCTGCCGTCCGGCACGCGCCGCCGCGTGGCGGGACTGCGCCGGGAAGAGGTGGCGCAGCTGGCAGGCGTGAGCACCGACTACTACGTACGCCTGGAGCAGGGCCGCGAACGCCACCCGTCCGCGCAGGTGGTCGACGCGCTGGCCCGCGCCCTCGCCCTGGAGGAGGACGCAACCGCCCACCTGCACCGGCTGGCCGGCCCGGCGGCCGGGCGGCGGCGGCCGGCGCTCCGGCGCGAACAGGTCAGCCTCCACCTGCTGCGCATGATGCAGGCCTGGCCGCACACGCCGGCGGTGGTGCTGGGCCGCTGCCTGACCGTGCTGGCGGGCAACGCCCTCGGCAGGGCCCTGTTCGCCGGACACACCCACAGCGACGACCTGGTGCGGCTGGTGTTCCTCGACGCGGACGCCCGGGAGTTCTACCCCGACTGGGACCGGGTGGCGGTCAACACCGTCGCCGGGCTGCGCGCCTGCGCCGGTGCCGACCCCGACGACCCGCAACTGGTCGAGGTGGTGGGCGAGCTGTCGCTCAAGAGCGAGACGTTCCGCACGTTGTGGGCCCGCCACGACATCCGCCAGAAGACCCACGAGACCAAACGGTTCCGCCACCCGCTGGTGGGCGCGCTGACGCTGCACTACGAGTCGCTGACCGTCAACAGCGCACCCGGCCAGCAGCTGGTCGTCTACCAGGCCGATCCCGGCAGCCCCTCTGAGGAGGCGCTGACCCTGCTGGGCAGCCTGACGGCCGAGGACGCGGTACGCCGCCCGGCACACCCCGCCGGACGACCGCCCGTCACCGAGGACTGATCCCCCGCCGAACCACGCGCCCGCCCGACCGGCCGGCGCGCGAGTTCGCCATGCCCGAGAACCGACCACATGAACACCACCGCATTGGAGTGACCTCACGCATGACCACCGATGACACCCCTGTCTGGTTCATCACCGGCTGTTCCACCGGTCTCGGCCGGGCGCTGGCCACCGCCGTCCTGGAGGACGGCGGACGCGCCGCCGTCACCGCCCGTGACCCCGGGCAGGTCAAGGACCTGGCCGCCCGCCACGGTGACCGGGCGCTGCCCCTGCGGCTCGACGTCACCGACCAGGACCACGTCAAGGAGGCCGTCGCGCGGGCCGAGTCCACGTTCGGCCGCATCGACGTCCTGGTCAACAACGCCGGGTACGGCTACCTGGCCGCCATCGAGGAGGGCGAGGACCACGAGGTCCGCGCGCTGTTCGAGACGAACGTGCTCGGCCTGGTGGACGTCACCAAGGCCGTGCTCCCCGGCATGCGCGCCCGCCGCTCCGGCCACATCGTGAACGTCTCGTCGCTCGGCGGCCTGGCCGCCTTCGGCGCGACCGGTTATTACCACGCCACCAAGTTCGCCGTGGAGGGGCTGTCGGAGTCGCTGGCGGCCGAGGTGGCTCCGCTGGGCGTCAAGGTCACCATCGTGGAGCCGAGCGGGTTCCGTACCAACTGGTCCGGGCCCTCCATGCGCGAGTCTTCCCTACGGATCGACGACTACGCGCAGACGGCGGGCGTGCGCCGCGCCGCCACGCTGGCCACCTACGGCAACCAGCCGGGCGACCCGGAACGGGCCGCCCAGGCGATCATCACCGTCGTCGGAGCCGACGAGCCGCCGCTCCGCCTGCTGCTGGGCAGGGCGGCGTACGACGTCGCGTCGGCCCGGCTGGACACCCTCAGGACCGGGTTCGACGCCTGGCGTGACCTCACGCTCAGCGCCGACTTCCCGGAATAAGCCCATGTCCTGAAAGAGGAGGGGAAACACGACATGACCACCAACGAGAAGATCATTCTGATCACCGGCGCCAGCAGCGGCATCGGCCAGGCCACCGCGCTGCGGCTGGCCGGTGACGGGCACCACGTCGTCATCGGCGCCCGCCGTACCGACCGCCTCGACGACCTCGCCGCCCGGATCAAGGAGGGCGGCGGCACGGCCGACGTGCACCGCCTCGACGTGACCGACCGCGAGGACGTCGCCGCGTTCGCCGACACCGCCGCGAAACAGCACGGCCGGATCGACGTGATCGTGAACAACGCGGGCGTGATGCCGCTGTCCCGGCTCGACTCCCTGCTGGTCGAGCAGTGGGATCGGATGATCGACGTGAACGTGCGCGGCCTGCTGTACGGCATCGCCGCCGCGCTCCCGCACTTCCAGCGGCAGGGCAGCGGCCACTTCGTCACCGTCGCCTCCGTCGGCGCCCACGAGGTCGTGCCGACGGGCGCGGTCTACTGCGCCACGAAGCACGCCGCGTGGGCCATCACCGAGGGCCTGCGCCAGGAGCTCGACCCGAGCATCCGCGTCACCACCGTCTCGCCGGGCGTCGTGGAGTCGGAGCTGGCGGACACCATCACCGAGCCCGGCGCCCAGGAGGCCATGCGCACCTACCGGGCCGACACGATCCCGCCGTCGGCGATCGCCGACGCCATCGCGTACGCGGTCGGCCGGCCGCCGGAGGTGGATGTGAACGAGCTCATCATCCGCCCGGCGCGGCAACGCTGACCCCTGCCCGGCGGCGGGACCGTGTGGCAGGCTGATGCATCGTGTCCGCATTCGATGAGATCTTGTTATCGCACAGGCCCGCCGCCCGCCACCTGATCCTCGTCTCGGGGCGGGAAGGCGCGGGCAAGAGCACGATCATTCGTGCGCTGCTGCCGCTCACGCCGCACGGGGCGAGGGTCGACGGCGAGGACCTGGGCCAGGTCAACCCGTGCCGCTACGACGAGGCGTTCTGGCACCTGCTCCGGTCCAACGTCGCGGCCCTCGTCCGCAACTACTGGGCCGCCGGCTACCCGAACGTCATCGCGGGCAGCTTCTTCCTGACCCGCGACGACTACCTGCGTTTCCGCGAGCTCGTGCCCGAGGTGGACGAGGTCTACCTGGTCGAGTTGCTGGTGGAGGGGGATGAACGGCGGCGCCGCAGGCTCACCCGCGCCAAGCGGACCACGCAGGAGTGGCGGGACCTGGTGGACCTGGCCGACACCCGCGACACGGCCATCGCCGACGACCCGGACGGCTACCGTTACCTGGGGGTCGACAGCACGGCGATGACGCCCGAGGAGACGGTGACGGCGATCAGGCGCGGCATCCCGGAGATTTACGGCCCGCCGGCCCCCTGAACCCGCCCTTCACATGCCGTCGTGGAGCACACCGGTTCAGCAGGATCTGGTGTGGAACCCCGGGCGTTCACGCCTGGGAGGAAACGACAGCGCGGGAGGGGCCCCCAGGCCGCCCCTAGGCCGGAGCGGTGCCGTGACGGCTGGTTTCGCGTGAGCGGCTCAGCCTGGTCGCTTCTGATTGTCGATGTACTCCTTGATGATCGACAGGGGTGCGCCTCCGCAGGAGGCGGCGAAGTAGCCGGGTGACCAGAAGTGGCCGCCGCAGAGGTAGCGGCGGACATGAGCGCCGTACTCCTTGCGCAGCAGCCGGGCCGAGACGCCTTTGAGAGAGTTGACCAAGGTGGAGAGCGCGACCTCGCCTACGCCGTCCTGCACGCCAACCTGCGGGCCGGGAACCTGGGCAAGGCGGGCTCAGCGCGACGCCTCAAAGCCGAGTCCAAGCCGATCGCCTTCCGTCCCGACGCCGCTCAGCCCTTCGATGACCGATGTTTGTCCTGGCAGATCGACGCGCGGACGGTGTCGATCTGGACGGTTGCCGGGAGGCTGAAAGACCTGACGTTCACTGCCTCCGCCGAGCAGGTCAAGACCCTGTCGGCCTACCGGAAGGGCGAGTCCGACCTGGTCTGCCGGGACGGCATGTGGTTCCTGATCGCGACCTGCGACCTTCCCGACCGGCCGGTGAGTCTGCCGGACGGCTTCCTGGGCGTGGACCTGGGCATCCCCAACATCGCCACCACCAGCACCGGCACCCGGCATTGCGGCAAGAAACTGAACGCGGTCCGCCACCGGCGGCGCGAGCTGCGACGCCGGTTGCAGGCCAAGGCCACCAAATCGGCCAAGCGGCTGCTGAAAAAGCGGCGCCGGGCCGAGGCGCGCTTCGGCGCCAACACCAATCATGTCATCGCCAAGCAGATCGTGACCGAGGCAGAACGCACCGGACCGTCATCCACGTCGACCCGTCCTACACCAGCCAGCAGTGCTCGGCCTGCGGGCACGTGGACAGAAACAACCGGCCCGACCAGGAAACCTTCTCATGCACGTCGTGCGGCTTCGCTGAGCACGCCGACGTCAACGCAGCCCGCAACATCGCCTCACGCGGTGAGACGGGCTGGGCAGTGAGTCACGCTGCCTGACGTGGACTTCGCCGTCGAAGCCATCGACGGCGAAGAACTGCAAGCTCGGTTGTTCAGTTCACGGCCGAGTAGCTGACGGACAGCTCCATGGCGTCGTACGGTCCGCGCGACTCGTACACGAAAACGCCTGGTCACCGCCGCGCCTTCGGGGTATTTGCGTCGTTCCGTGAGAAGTTCGTACGGAGGGACGGAACGCCCAGAAGGAACTCCAGTGCGACACGATCATGAGGGCCGGCGCGTCAGCCGGCGGCGGCTGATCGCCGGTGTCAGCTCGCTCGGGCTCGGCGGCCTGTTGTCGGCCTCCGGCGCCAGGGCCGGCACGGTGACCACGGATCTCTCCTCGCTGCTCGCCGGCGCCGGCACGTGCACGCTGACGCCCAGCGCGACGCAAGGACCCTTCTACTTCGACGCCGGCAAGATCCGCAGCGACATCCGCGAGGGCAAGCCGGGCGTGCGGCTGCGGCTGGGCATCAGGGTCCAGGACAGCGGTACGTGCCGGCCGCTGCGCGACGCCGTGGTGGAGATCTGGCACTGCGACGCGGCCGGGTTGTACTCGGGTGCCGAGAAGGAGTCGAAGGGCGGCAGCCTCGACAAGCCGCTCATGACCGACATGACTCCTTCGGACGACAAGCGTTACCTGCGGGGCGCGCAGGTGACGAACTCCGACGGTATCGTGCAGTTCACCACCATCTGGCCGGGCTGGTACCCGGGCCGCACCGTGCACATCCACGCCATGGTCCACGTCAGCGACAGACGTGTGCTGTGCACGCAGCTGATGTTCGACGAGTCGGTCAACGCCGCGGTCCTGGCCAGGCCGCCGTACTCCGCGCACCCGGGGCGCGACACGTCCAACGACGAGGACGAGGACTTCCGCGACGGCATGCTGATGACGGTCGTGCAGGACGGCGACGGCTACCTCGGCGCGATCGTGTTGTCCGCCGCCCCCGACGGCCGCTAAACCCGCCGGACCACGCGCAGGAGGTATTCCTTCCTGTTGAGCGGGTTGTGGTCCGTACGCGGCCGGTCGGGGGCCGGACCGCGTACGGGCCGGTATCCGATGAAGTCGCACTCCAGCACGCCCTCACCCCGCGTCAGCCCCGGCAGCTGCTGCTCCAGCGCGTGCACCCCCGCCGAGGGGATGTCACCTCCCAGCATGCCGGGGAACTGGGCGCGCGGCATTCCGCCCAGCCGGGCCAGCACGGGCAGGACCTGACCGGCGGTGTCCGGGGGCAGGTCGATGCGGAAGCCGTGGATCGGCTCCTCCACCCTGGTGCCGGCCCGCGCCAGCGCGCTCATCAGGACCAGCGGCGTCAGGTTGCGGAAGTCGCCGGCGGTGCTCGACATGCTCTTGTCGAACCCGCCTCCCATGTGGCTCTGCCTGGCGTAGTAGCCGGTGTGGGTCAGGGTGACCACGCAGTCGACGACCTGCCAGCCGTGCACGCCCTCCCGGAGCGTCTCGTGCACGGTCTCCTCGATCGTCCTCATGAACGCGTACGGCAGCGACCCCAGCTCCACCTCCAGCCGGAACTCCACCCCGCTGTCGCGCGGGCCCGGCTCGACGCGCAGCCCCACGGTGGCGAGGAACGGGTTGGGTTCCTTGCCGATCAGCTCCATCGCGGCCGCCGTGCCGACCGGCCGCTCGACGCAGATGGTGGTCGTCTCGCGGAAGGTGACGTCGATGCCGTAGTCGTCGAGCAGCGTGGCCTGGATGACCTCCTTCTGCACCTCGCCGTAGAGGGAGACCGACACCTCCTGGCGTACGTCGTCCTGGCGCAGGGCGATCAGCGGGTCCTGCTCGGCGAGCTGGGCGAGGGCCAGGTGCAGCGCGCCCTTGTCTCCCGGCCTGACCGGGGAGACGACCGTCTCCAGCGTCGGCGGCGCGAAGTGGCCCTGCACCTCGGCCTTGCGCGGCAGGCCGATCGTGTCGCCGATGCGCACGTCGGCCAGGCCCCACAGCCGGGCGATGCGGCCCGCGCCCACCTCTGGGCGCTGTTCCGAGGTGCCGCCGTCGAAGACGCCGATCGCGGTGACCTTGCCCTCGCGGGCCTGGCCGTACTCCCCTTCGCGGGCGAAGCTCAGCCGGTCGCGGGTGCGGATCGTGCCGGAGAACATGCGCACGTAGGCGATCTTCTCTCCCGCGGGGCCGCGCTCGACCTTGAAGACCGTGCCGGACAGCGGGCCCTCGGGGTCGCCGCCGGCCGGCGGGAGCAGCTCCTGGATGCCGGCGATCAGCGTGTCCACGCCGGCGCCGGTGATCGCCGAGCCGCAGAACACGGGGTGCGTCAGCGCCTGCCCGGTCTGGGCGGCGAGCTCGGCGCGGAGCCCGGCGTACGAGACGGAGCCCTCGTCGTGCACGTACGCGGCCAGCAGCGCCTCGTTGTGCTCCACGAGCACGTCGAGCAGGCGGGCCGCGAAGGCGGGTTCGTCCCCGAACGCCGTGAAGGACGCGCCGGCCGCGCCCTCCCCCGCGGTGGAGCCCATGGGGACGACGGCCGGGGAGAGCTTGTCGGCCAGCTCGCCCAGCACACGCTCGGGGTCGGCGCCCCGGCGGTCGATCTTGTTGACGAAGACGAGCGTGGGGATGCCGAGCCGGCGCAGCGTGCGCATGAGCACGCGGGTCTGCGGCTGCACGCCCTCGACGGCCGAGACGACCAGGACCGCGCCGTCGAGCACGCTCAGCACGCGCTCCACCTCGGCGATGAAGTCGGGGTGGCCGGGCGTGTCGATGAGGTTGACCGTGGTGCCGCCGACGGCGAACGACACGACCGCGGACTTGATCGTGATGCCGCGCTGCCGTTCCAGAGCCAGGGAGTCGGTCTGGGTGTTGCCCTGATCGACGCGGCCGGGCTCGTCGATGACACCGGCGGCGTGCAGCAGCCGCTCGGTCAGGCTGGTCTTACCGGCGTCTACATGCGCGAGGATTCCGAGATTGAGCATACGCACCGAACGTCATGTCCTTTGTCGAGATGAAACTTCCTTCCTGGGCGGACATGGCCGGCGCTCGCATGCTGGTGCTCCTCTGTTCGTTCGGGTCGGGTCAGCACACCAGAACCGCGGCCGTACGGCAATCGGTTTTTCTTGTACGTCGAGATTCCCGACCCGGGGCCGCCGGAGGACCCCGTGGCGGCGCTGCGCCGCGGTTTCGCGCAGCGCTCGCACGTCCTCGAGAAGCTGCGCGAGGACGGGTGCGAGGACTGACCACCGCGCCAGGACTCCTCACCTCACGCCGCCGAGCCGGCTTCGTCCTCCTTCTCCGTCTCTCCCTGCCGCCGTACGGCCCGGTCGAGCTCCTGCTTGGCGATCCTGAAGCGGGCGCAGCGCGCTTCCAGCTCGCGTTCGTCGTCTGGGTTCGGTTGGTCGATCATGTCGAACGACGTGATCACACCTCGTCCGCGGACGCGACCGCCTTGGCGGAGACTTGTGGCTCCAGCGACTCGACCGTGCCCCGCTCGCCGTCGACCCTGATGCGGTCGCCGTCGCGCAGCCGCATGGTGGCGTTGCCGGTGCCGACCACGGCCGGGATGCCCAGCTCGCGGGCGACGATCGAGGCGTGCGACAGCGGCGCCCCCAGGTCGGTCACCACGGCCGCGGCCCGCGGGAACATCGGTGTCCAGCCCACGTTCGTCAGCGTCGTGACCAGGATCTCGCCCGGCCTGAGCCGCTGTCCCTCCTCGGGACCCGAGAGCACGCGGGCGATCCCCTCGACCACGCCGGGAGCGCCGGGGAAGCCGGTCACGGTGTCGCTCACGGAGACGGAGGCCCCGCGCGCGTCGTGGAGGTCGGCCCGGCGGCCGGGGTCGGCGGCCCAGCGCACCGGGTCGAAGCGGCCGACGATCAGCGCCGGATAGGGCGGCAGCGCGGCGTACCGCTCGTAGGTGGCCCGCCGCACCGGCACCCGCTCCAGCGCCGACGGGTCGCCGCGCAGCAGGGCGAGCAGTTCCTCCAGGGACAGGAAGAACACGTCGTCGCCCCTGCCGGTCAGCTCCCCCGCGCGCAGGGCGAACGCCCGCAGCACCCAGAAGGCCCTGATGTTCTCCGAACGGGTCGCCTCGCGGTCGCGCACCACGGCGGCCCACCGCTGGACCCGGGCGCGCATCCTGGCCTCCTTGCGGGGGTGACGTCCGGCGAAGCGCCGCCACGCCGCCTCCCTGGCCTCGGCCTGCCGGGCGAGCAGCGCCTCCGTGCCGTCCCGCAGGTCGCGCAGGCCCGCGAGCTGGGCGTCGATCCAGGCGGGGTCCTCGCCGGGGCGCGGCTTCGACACCTCGAACTCGTGGGCGCCGCGGTGCCCGTACGTGCGGGCGAACTCATCCCGGGTGATCTCTCCCCTGGCCAGCCTGGACAGGCCCGTCACCGGGCCCAGGCTGGCCAGCTCGCCTCCGGTGGTGACGCCGGTCAGCATGGCCTCGGCGTCGACCTCGCCCATCAGCCTGCGCAGGCGGTCGCGGGTGAAGACCAGCGTCGTGCCGCCCTGACGGCCGGCCGCCTCCAGCATGCTGCAGGCGGTGACCGTGTGCGGCCGGATCTCCGTCTCCCACAGCGTGGCCAGCGCGGCGGCCGAGCCGGTGGCGGCGATCCGCTCCCGCAGTTCCTCGCAGCGCTGCTGGGACGTGGCCAGGAAGGCGTGCATGCCCTTGAGGTTCGTACGCACGCGGCGGCGGATGCGCACGGCCATGGGCAGCACGCGCCGGAGGATCTCCCACCGGGAGGTGTTCACCAGCGGCACGTCGAGGCCGGGCGGGACCTTGCCGAAGACCTGCTCGATCGCGCCGAGCCGGCCTTTCATGCCCAGGGCCGTGGCGATGGAGTGCACGACGCTCAGGTTCATGTAGAAGCGGCCGCCGATGTTGCCCACCAGGTCGAAGCCGGGCAGGGTCGAGGCGGACATCGCCTCGGCGATGAACAGCCGCACGAACGACCAGGTCAGCGGCGTCATCACGTCGGGGATGGCCTCGCCCAGGTTGCCGCCGGTCCACAAGTAGTCGCCCTTGAGGCTGTCGTTCCACTCCTCGACCTCGGGGGCGAGGCCGGTGATCGGGCGGGCCTGCACGACGGCGAACGCGCCGTCACGCAGGGCCCATTCGACGTCCATGGGCGTGCCGTAAAGCTCCTGGATCCGCGCGCCGATCCCGGCCAGCTCGACGGCCTGCGCGGCGTCGAGCACGGCTTCGCCGCGCAGGCCGGCGGGCACGGGCTGCTCCTGCGTGCCCGTGGGGGTGCGGACGGTCATGACCGTCTTGTCGCCGGTGCGCGACCGGACGACGGCGCCGCCGGACACGACCACCGTGTCGGGGGTGACCTGCCCGCCGACGACCGCCTCGCCCAGCCCCCACGAGGCGTTGATCACGGTCTCGTCGCGGGCGCCGGTGACCGGGTCGGCGGTGAACATCACGCCGGCCGCCTCCGCGTCGACCAGTTCCTGCACCACCACGGCCAGCGCCACCTCGTCGTGGGGGACGCCGTTCCGGTCGCGGTAGGCGATGGCGCGCGGGTTCCACAGCGAGGCCCAGCAGCGCCTGACCGCGTCGAGCACGGCGTCGCCCCTGATGTTGAGGTAGGTGTCCTGCTGCCCGGCGAACGACATGCCGGGCAGGTCCTCGGCCGTGGCTGAGGACCTGACGGCGACGGGCACGTCGTCGCCGAGCGCCGCGTACGCGCGGCGGATCTCCTCGGCGATCCCGGCGGGCATGTCGTGCTCGGCGAACATCCGCGCGATCGCGGCGGGGTCGGCGGAAGAAGCCCTGAGGATCTCGTCGCGGAACCCGGCCACGAACGCGCGGTAGGCGCCGGTGGTGACGTGGAACCCGCCGGGGACGGGCAGCCCGGCCCTGGCCAGCCTCGCCAGCGAGGCGCCCTTGCCGCCCGCTGTCGCGAGGTCGGCGGCGGCGTCATCGAGGGGGATCACGGCCCTCATCGGATGCTCCCGTCCATCGAGGTCTCCAGCTTGGTCTGCGCGATCTCCGTGACGGCGTCGAGGAAGCCGAGCGTGGCCCGCGCCACGGCGTCGGCGTCGTCGCCGGAGAGCGGGCGGCCGGTGCTCATAGTGCGCTCGATGGTGTCGGCCACGAGGTCGGCGACCCGGTCGTCGGAGGGGCGGGCGATGCCCTGCATGCCCTCGGGAAGGAACAGGAACCCGTACAGGACGGAGCCGGCCACCATGGCGTGCTCGCCCAGTTCTTCGCGCACGGCGCCGCGCTTGATCAGCTCGGTCATGTAGGAGCCAAGGGCGGGCAGCAGGTCGGGCGAGCCGGCGCCGCGCCGCTTCTGGCGGGTCAGCTTGCCGAGCACCTCGGAGTCCTCGCCCAGCAGCGCGTGGAGCAGGGGCCGGCGCAGCAGCTCGCGGGCGAACGCGCCGTAGAGCGCGCTGAGCGTGGCGGGCTCACTGCGGCGCACGTCGTCCAGCATGAGGACCCGCTCGCGGCGCAGCAGCGCGGTGAACAGCGCGTCGCGGGTCTTCCAGTGCAGGTAGATGGTGCCCTTGGCGACGCCGGCGCGCTTGGCGACGTCGTCGATCGTGGTCTTGTCGTAGCCCCACCGCAGGACCAGCTCGGTGGCGGCGTCGAGGATCCGGTGCGCCCGCTCCCGCTGACGCGCCGGATCCTGCGGAGGTCGTCCAGGCCTGACCATTCATCTCACCCCGTTTGTTTGACTGAATGAGATTATGCGGTCATTAAATTATGCGCAAGCGCGGGTGACGGTCAGCCGAGCTTGGCGAGCAGCGTCTCCGCCTCCGCGGCGAACGACGCGTCGCCGGTGTCCAGCGCCCTGCGCAACAGCTGCCCGGCCTGCTCCAGGTCGCCGCGCTCGTACCGGATCTCGCCCAGCCGGAAGGCCGCCTCCGCGACCAGGTCGGGCTGCTCGGTCAGGCTCAGCGTCTGCTCGTAGTACCGCAGCGCGCCGTCGCGGTCCCCCAGCCAGTAGCAGAGCTCGCCGAGGTGCGCGGCGGCCAGCCCCGACTCGGAGTCGCCCGCGTCGATGACCCGCTGGTACCAGGTGAGCGCCTCGCCGAAGTCCCGTTCGCGCTTGGCCAGCGCGCCGAGGTACATGGCCGCCAGCGCGCCGTTGTGCCCGTCCCCCTCACCGGCGGCCCTGTCGGCGGCCCTGTCGGCGGCCCTGTCGGCGGCCCTGTCGGCGGCCCTGTCGGCGGCCCTGAGGTACCACTCGCGCGCCCGCTCCACGTCCTCGTCGTGGTAGGTCTGCCCGAGCGCGATCATCGCTCGTACGGCCCGTTCCGCGTCACCGGCGTCGAGCACCCGGCGGTAGACCTCGCGGCCCTCGTCGACCTCGCCCGCCTCGACCAGCGCCTGGGCCAGCGCGGTGAGCACGGTCGGATCGCCGCCCTCCGCCGCCTCCCGCAGCGTGTGCAGCGACTGCTCGGTGTCACCCTGGCCGCTCTGGAGCAGGCCCAGCATGCCGGCGAACACGCCCCTCGCGGGACTGTCGGCGTCGCCCGCCTGGCGCTCGGTCAGGTCGTAGAAGGCCTCGGAGTCGTCCTCCGGGTCGAGCAGCTGGAGCAGCCTGCCGCCGGCCGCGAAGCGGACGTCGGGGTCGTCGTGCTCGTTCAGCCTCTCGTAGATCGCGCGGGCCTCGTCCGTACGCCCGAGCTCGGTCAGCCGCTCGGCCACCGCCAGGTCGGCGGCGGCTCCGGTCCACCTCAGCTCGTAGTAGCCGCGTACGGCCTCCGGGTCCTCGCACAGGTCGCCCAGCGTGCCGGCCGCCTCGGCCGCGCTCTCGCCCATGAGCGCGAGCACCTGCATGGCCGCCGCGTGGTCGCCGCGCCGGCAGGCCAGGTGGGCGAGGACCTCGATGTTGTTCAGCGCGGTGCCCGCCAGGTCCGTGCCGGTGCCGGCGGCCACCTCGAACGCCCTGGCGGCGCCGAGATCGTCGCCCTCCTCGTGCAGCCACATGCCGAACTGCATGCCGGCCCTGCCCATCGCGCCCGGGTCGCCGGATTCCATGGCCAGCCGGACCTCGCGGGCCGCCCCCTCCGTGTCGCCCAGCTCGCGCAAGGCCTTGGCCAGGTCCACCCGCATGCTGGACGTGGTGCCGGGGAAGCCGACGTCGATGCCCTGGACGTACGCGCGCGCCGCGGCCTCCATGTCGCCCCTGGCCTTGCGGGCATCGCCGCGCGTCCAGTACGCCATGGCCACGGTCTCGGGGTCGCCGGTGGCCAGGGCCGCCTCGGCCTCTTGCTCCAGCGCGTCGTGGTCCTCCTCCTGGAGCAGATGGGCGAGCAGGTGGCGGCGGCATTCGAGGTCGCCGGCCGCGGCCCCCTCGGCCAGCGCTGCGCGCGCACCGGCGGTGTCGCCGCGCTCGCGCAGCAGGTCGGCGAGGGACAGCGCGGTGGCGGGCAGCGCCGCCCTGGCCGCCTCGACGGCTCCGTCGAGGTCGCCGCGGCGCCGGCGTACGATCGCGATGTTGCGCCAGGCCGTCCCGGCCGTCTCCGCCCGCTCGGTGGCGGGCAGGAAGGTGAGCTCGGCCCGGCAGGGGTGACCCTTGGCGGCCAGGGCCGCGCCGAGATCGAGGCGGGCCTGCGCCGCGAGCACGGGCCCGCCCAGCCCGGCGACCAGCTCGAAGAACGGGCTCGCCACGGCGGCGTCCATGTCCTGGGCCCAGGACAGGACCTCGGGCAGGGCCTGGTCCAGGTCGGCGGGGGCCGCGCCGGTCAGCAGGTCGCGGACCCGGGGCAGGTCCTCGGCGTCGAGCGCGAGCAGCACCCCGGCCACGACCTCGGAGCCGGTCTGCTCCGTCAGAGCCGCCAGGGCGCCCTGCCGGTCGCCCTCGGCCGCCAGCACCCAGGGCAGTTCCTCGGGGGTGGCCCGGCCGAGCAGGTGGCGGGAGACGGCGGCGGCGTACGTGTCGTCCTCCTGCGCGGCGGCCCGCTCCAGGGCGAAGTGCGCGGACTCCGTGTCACCGGCCGCCATGAGGCAGCGGCCGGCCTCCAGCATGGTCAGCGGCTCGGAGTCCGGGTCGATGGCCGCCGCCCGCTCGAACGCCGCCCGCGCGGGCTCCAGGTCGCCGGTCCTGGCCAGCAGGGTGCCGCGCAGCCGTTCCGACTCCCCGGTCGGCTCGGGCGGCGCGGCCGTGACGGCCGCCAGCGCGCCCTCGGCGTCGCCGCGGTCGAGCAGGAACCGGGCCAGGTGCAGCGACGCGTTCTCGCCCAGCGCCGCGGCCAGCCGCTCGCCGGCCTCGTCCACGCGGCCGCAGGCCACCAGCGCCTCGCCGAGCCCCAGGGCGACCGGGACCCGCAGGCTCTCGTCCCCCGCCTCCGGCACCGCGGCGAACGCCTCGGCGGCCTCGGCGTGCTCACCGAGCTCCATCAGCGCCCGTCCCGCGGAGCGCAGCGCCACCGCGGTCAGGCGTTCGTCGCCTCCGGTGGCGGCCTGCCGCCACGCGTCGACGGCGCCGCGCCGGTCACCGGCGTCGTCGCGCAGGGCGCCCAGGTAGCAGCCGGCCCGCTGGCGCAGGTCCGCATCCCCCGCCGCGACCAGCAGGGAGAGCGCCCGGTCGGCGGCGCCGGTCTGGCGGGTGCGCTGCCAGGCGTGCGCGCACTCCATCGCGAGCACGCCGGCCATCCCCTGCGTGTCCCCCTCGGGGAACGCCGCCGCGGCGACCTCGAAGTCCTGGCCGAGCAGCGCGTGCCCGAACGTGCTGACCTCGTCGGAGCCCAGCGCGAAGGCCGCGCGGGCGGCGTCCGGATCGTCGAGCCTGACCCTGGTGTAGCCCAGCGGAAGCGCGCTGCGCTCCCCCTCCCCCTGGGCGATCAGCCGCTCGTGCAGGCGGCAGACGGCCAGCAGGTCGCCCTGCTGCTCGTACAGGCCCGCGAGGTCGGCGGCGGCCTCCATCCGCAGGCCCCGGTGCGCGGCCCCCGCCGCCCGCTCGTACGCGGCCCGCGCCAGCAGCGGGTCCTCCTCGGCGACGAGCCCGCCCAGCGCGTACGCCACCCAGGCCGCCAGCGCGGGATGGCCGTCCTCCCAGGCCCGGCGCAGCAGCGCGGTCGCCTCGTCGGTGTCCGGCAGCACGTCCTTGCGGATCAGCGCGGCGTACGACAACGCCAGCGGATCGCCGGAGCCGGCCGCCCGGTCGAACAGTTCGGCCGTGTCGGACAGGTCGATCCCGATCGACACCAGCACCTGCGCGAACACGGCGGTCCCGATCGCGGCCACGGCGGGGTCAGGGTGATCCAGGGTCTCGCGGTAGCGGGCCAGCCCCTCCTCCCTGCCCAGCCGCTGGTGACCGAGCATCGCCACGAGCACCGGGTGCAGTTCGTCGCCCGACTCGCCCAGCAGGTGCAGCAGGAAGGTCGCGCTGAACCCCTGGAGCAGGTCGTCGCTCTCGGCCACGTACGTCAGCAGTTCGTCGGCCTGTTCCCGGTCGCCTTCGCCCAGCTCCAGCTCGGCGAGCGCCACCATGGCGCGCAGCGACTGCGCCGGCGCCTCCGAGTCGGCGGCCCTGCGCAGCAGCCGCCTGGCCTCGGCGAGGTCGCCGTCGCGCAGGCGGGCCAGGCCCTCGTCGGTGTCCTGGAGCGCCTGCTCCTCGACGGGATCGGGCAGCGGCTGCCGCATGGCGTCGTGGTCGAGCAGCAGGCCGGCCTTGAACGCGGCGTCGGCGTCGGCGTGCCCGGCCGCGTACGCCGTCAGCTCCATGATCTCGTCGTGGGCGCCGGGATGCTGCTCCAGCAGGATGCCGAGCAGCGTGACGCCGACCGAGGCCCACTCGCTCTCGCCGGCCTCCAGCACCGCGCGCAGCGCGGCCAGCGCCTCGGCCACCTCGCCCGCCTCGGTGTGCATCTGGGCCAGGCACGCCTGGGCCTCCACGGCGTGCTCGCGCTGCCCGCTGGCGATCACCCTGCGGAAGATCGCCTTGGTCTCGTCCACGTCGCCGAGCCGTGCGGTCACCTTGGCCAGCTCGATCAGCGCCGGCAGCCGGAGGTCGGGCCTCGGGTCCTCGGCGGCCACGCGGTAGGCGGCCGCGGACTCGGCGTACTCGCCGAGGTCCACCAGGACGGCTCCGAGCAGCTTGTACGCCATGGCCCGGTGATCGGGGTGCCCGACGGCGATGGCGTGCTCGCACACCTCGCGGGCGGCGTCGAACTCCTCCTCCTCGGCGTACATCTGGTAGAGCTGGAAGGCCGACAGTGACACCACCTCGGGGTCGCCGCAGGTCAGCAGCGCCTGGTAGTCGTTCTCGGTCTCGGCGGCCTCGTACAGGTCGCGGGCAGAGGCGGGGTCCTGCTCGAACTCCGGCAGTTCGAGCCGCGCGGCCAGCTCGGCCACGGCGGGGCTGTCACACTTGCGGGCGCGTTCGAGCGCCTCCTGGGCGCCCTGCGCGTCGCCGAGGTGGGTGCACACCAGCACCATGGCCGTCTCGGCGAGCGCGGCCACCTCGAAGTCGGCGCCGTCGGAGGCGATCGTCAGCACCCTGTGGGCCGCCGGCCATTCCTTGGCGTCGACCAGCATCATGCCCATGGCCATGGCCGAGCGTTGCCCGAACACGGGGTCGCCCGACTGGATCACCGAGCGGTGGGCCGCCTCGGCGCCGTCCAGGTCTCCTTGTTCCTGCAACACGCCCGCCAGCAGGTGGGACGCCTCCGGGTCACCCGTGGCCGCGATCTGCCTGAACAGCGCGGCGGCCTCGTCGAGTTCTCCCGCTCTCCAGTGGTTCATGGCCGCGTCGAGCTGTTCTGACGCCATCATCTCTCCAAGGTCATCCAATAATGTGAAAAAGCTACACATGCACCACCCATGGTCACAGCCATTCCGGGATCTCGGAGCCCGTGCGCGGAGAAGTGGGGCAGCGCCGTAGCGTGGTGCCCATGGGCAAGGCGTTCTGGATCGACCAGGAGTTCGACAGGGACCGTGACGGGCGCTATGCCGTACACGTGCGCAAGAACCTCGAGGAGTTCGAGTGGGGTGACATCGCGCCCGTCAGGTTCGCCTGCGCGGCCTGGCGGCTGGCCACGCCGCCGTCACTGACCCCCGGCTACGTACGCTGGGACCGCCGCGTCCTCGAGGCGACCTGCCACCGCAACACCTGGGACGGCACCCTCTACGCCCGCGTCAGGGTCGTCTCGCCGCTGCCGGAGGAACTGACCCGGTCGCGGGCCTGGTGGCGCGACCGCGGATGGCTGGGCTGGCAGGAGACCTTCGGCCAGTACGTCGAGCCGACCCAGCAGGACCTCGCCAGGATCCCGTTCCTGCGGGCCACGCTGCTCGTCGAGGCGCCGGTGCCCCTCGACGACCTGCCGCCGGAGCCGGAGGGCCCCCACGACGAGGTCGAGCAGAGCGCCCACCGCGCGGTGGCGGTGCTGGCCCGCGAGCTGAACGCCCTGGTGTCGCCGGTGCTCGACCAGCTGGGCTGACCAGGCGATCAGCCACTCCAGCCACTCCAGCATGCCCGGCGCACGCCTGGGTAGCAGGAGGCGCATGAGGATGCCGTTCGCCGTACTGGCCGTACTCACCGTCGCCGGCTGCGCCGTGGACACCGCGTCGCCCGCGCGCGCCGCGGAGCGTTTCCACGCCGCGATCGCCGGGCGGCAGGAGGACAGCGCGTGCGCCATGCTCGCCCGCAGGACGGCCGAGAAGCTGCCGGGGCCGGGCCAGACGTGCGCCGACGCGCTGCGCGAGGTGAAGCTGGGCCCCGGTGGCCGGCCCACCGCGGTGAGCGTGTGGGGCGAGGAGGCCCAGGTGCGCCTGACCGGTGACACGCTCTTCCTGCACCGCTTCAGCGACGGGTGGCGGATCAGGGCGGCGGGCTGCCGGCCGGTTCCCGACCTCCCCTACCAGTGCGAGGTGGAGGACTGATGCGGGTGATGTTCGCGCTGACGACGCTCATCATCGTCGTGGGGCTCGCGTGGTTCTTCGCGATCGGATGGTCGCGGTTGTGAGACGGCTCAAGGACAACGCACTCTCCCTGGTGTTCCTCATCCTGTTCGTGGCGTCGGTGTGCGGGCAGGCCGTGGCGGGGCTGCTCGACTACAACGACCGGCAGGCGGCCGCGGGCTCGGAGCCGGTCTCGCTGCTCGACTACGTGGCCTCGTCGTCCTTCGCGGTCGACGTGGCCGAGAACTGGCAGTCGGAGTATCTGCAGTTCTTCCTGTTCATCATGGTGACCGTCTGGCTCGTGCAGCGTGGCTCGCCCGAGTCGAAGGAGCCGGGGAACGAGGGCGCCGAGTCCGACGAGCAGCAGCTGATCGGCCGGTACGCCCCGGACGGCTCGCCCGCCTGGGCGCGGACCAAAGGGCTGCGGCTCTGGTTGTTCAGCAACTCGCTGGGGCTGGTGATGGGCGTCGTCTTCGTGCTGTCGTGGCTGGCCCAGTCGGTGGCGGGGCAGGCGGCCTACAACGCCGGGCGGCTGACCGACCTGCGCGACCCGGTCTCGTGGGGCGCGTACGTCACCTCGCCGGAGTTCTGGAACCGCAGCCTGCAGAACTGGCAGTCGGAGCTGCTCGCCGTGTTGTCGATGGTGGTGCTCTCGATCTATCTGAGGCAGCGCGGCTCGCCCGAGTCGAAGCCGGTCGGGGCGCCGCACGCGGCCACGGACGTGGAGGGCTGACCTGTGACGACGGCGACGATGCGGGTGCCGGGGGCGAAGGCGCCCTGTCGGACGAGGTCGAGGATGCCGTACAGCATTTTCGCCACGTAGGTCCGTTCGACCTGATATTTCGCGATGAATCGCTCAAGGTCCGGCGTTGACTTGGCGTATCCGCCGAAGTGGTAGTCCAGGTTGATCTCCCAGTTCGACCACGTACGGCGGTAGGCCTCCCGTTGCAACCTGGCCACCTCACCGGCAAGGAACCCGGCGCCCTTCAGCACCGCGAACCCGATCGCCCGCCTCCCCTCGGGCAGCCCGGCCGAGATCCCGGCCAGCGTGCCCCCGGTGCCCACCGGGCAGCAGATGACGTCGTAGTCGCCGGTGATCTCCCCCGGCAGCTCGGCGCACCCGCGCACGGCCGCGGCGTTGCTCCCGCCCTCCGGCAGGATCGCCACGTCACCGCCCCACCGCTCCCGCAGCCAGTCCTGCACCTCGCGGGTGTGCTTGCGCCGGTAGGCCGCCCGGTCGAGGTAGGTGAGCGTCATGCCGCAGGCGGCCGCGTACGACAACACCGGGTTGAGCGGCAGGTGCTCCTCGCCTCTGATGACGCCGATCGTCTCAATGCCGTGCCGCCGGCCGGCCTCGGCGACGGCCCTGATGTGGTTGGAGTAGGCGCCCCCGAACGTCAGCAGCCGGCGATGGCCCAGGTTGTGCTTGAGCTTGCGCGGTTTGTTGTCGTCGTGCACCAGGAACACCCGGACCTCGCCGAGCTCCGGGTCCAGGAGTTCCTCCATGGCGCTAGTCTACGGTCGGGCCTATGTTGAGGAGTGTTCGGTTATGCGCGTTGTTGAAGCTTTTCGTGCCGCCTATGGCGCGTCCCCCGAGACCGTCTGGCACGCGCCCGGCCGGGTCAACCTGATCGGCGAGCACACCGACTACAACGACGGCTTCGTCCTCCCCTTCGCGGTGCCGTGGGGCGTCACCGCGGCGGTCACCCCGCGTTCCGACGGGACCGTCCGCCTGCTGTCCCTCCAGTCCACGGACGGCCCCGTCACCCTGGCGAACCACGACGAGTCGACGGGCTGGACCCGCTACGTCGTGGGCGTGCTCGCCATGCTCGGCGACCGCGTCCCCGGATCGGCGGCAGGCGCCGACATCGCCATCGACGGCGACGTCCCCCAGGGGGCTGGCCTCAGCTCCAGCGCCGCCCTGGAGGTGGCCGTCGCCTCCGCGCTCAACGACCTGCACGGCCTCGGCATGACGCCCATGGAGATCGCCCTGCTCGCGCAGAAGGCCGAGAACGACTTCGTCGGCATGCCCTGCGGCATCATGGACCAGGCGGCCTCGGCGCTGTGCGCGGAGGGGCAGGCGCTGTTCCTCGACTGCCGCTCGCTCGCCTCCAGGAACATCCCGCTCGACCTGGCCTCCCACGGCCTCAGCATGCTCATCATCGACACCCAGGTGCACCACGAGCACGCGGGCGGCGAATACGCCAAGCGCCGCGCCGAGTGCGAGTCGGCGGCCCGCATGCTCGGCGTCCCCGCGCTGCGCGACGTCACCGACCTGCCCGCGGCGCTGGAACGCCTCCAGGGCGACGAGCGCAAGCGCACCATGCACGTCGTCACGGAGAACCATCGCGTGGAAGCCCTCATCGGGCTGCTGCGCGCGGGCGCGGTCGCGGAGATCGGCGCGCTGCTGAACGCCTCGCACCTGTCGCTCAGGGACCAGTACGAGGTGTCGTCGCCCGAGCTGGACGTCGCCGTGGAGGCGGCGGTCAAGGGCGGCGCCAGGGGAGCGCGCATGACGGGCGGGGGCTTCGGCGGCTCGGCCATCGCCCTGGTGCCGGCGGACCGGCTCGACCGCGTCCAGGAGTCGGTGGCCGGCGCGTACGCCGAACGCGGGTTCCAGGCGCCCCGCTTCCTCCCCGCCACCCCGGCCCGCGGCGCCCACCGCCTCTGACCGGCGCCGTGCCGTACGGCGGCGGACGGACCCGCCGCGTCAGAGGGCCGGGAAGTCCGGCGGGCGGCGTTCGAGGAAGCCGGCGACGCCCTCGGCGAAGTCCGGCCGCTCGAAGGAGGCGAGCATCTCGTGGGTGGCCGCCCGCGCGGACTCCTCCAGGGTCGTCTCCCAGTCGTGCCAGACCTGCCGCTTGATCACCGCCATCGACGCGGGCGAGCTGTGCGCCGCCAGTTCCAGCGCGTACGCCCGCGCCTCCGCCGCCAGCCGCTCCCCCGGCACCGCCCGGTTGACCAGCCCCAGCTCGTACGCCTCCCGCCCGGTGAACACCCGCCCCGACAGGAGGAGGTCCATGGCCCGCTGCTGCCCGACGAGGCGCGGCAGCACCCAGGACAGCCCGTACTCGGCGATGAGCCCGCGCCGCGCGAAGGCCGTCGTCCACTTGGCCTCCTCGGCCGTCATGACGAGGTCGCAGACGAGCGCGTGGACCATGCCCAGCCCCGCGCACGCCCCGTTGACCGCGGCGATGACCGGCTTGCCGATGGTCGTCGGGAAGGTGGCGGGCCTGGGGTCGGGCCGCTCGTCGTAGGTTCCGGACCGTAGGGCGTCGAGCGTCTTGAAGTCGGCGCCCGAGCAGAATCCCCTGCCGGCGCCCGTGACCACGACGGCCCGGACCTCGGGGTCCTTCTCCGCCTCCGCCAGCAGGTCGAAGTAGCGCCGGCCCATGGCGGCCGTCCACGCGTTGAGGGTGTCGGGACGGTTGAAGGTCAGCGTGAGCACGCCCTGATCGACCGTTGAGAGCACGAGTTCCGCCATGACCCCAACCGAACCATGTTCTAGCCGTGGGTGGCAAGGCTATCGGTGGTGCACGAAGGCCGGGGTGAGAACGCGGGTGTCGTAGTAGCGATGGAAGACGGGGGTGGCGCCGCCCGACAGCGGTGGCACGATCCACGACCAGTCCGCGGGGCAGACGCGCCCGGCCTTCTCCTCCTTCGACAGGTGCGTGAGGAAGCGGCGTGACTCCGTGTGGTGGTCGGTCATCGTGACCCCGGCCCGCTCGAACGAGTGCAGCACCGCCACGTTCAGCTCCACCAGCGCGTGGTCGCGCCACAGGGTACGTTCCGTGGAGGTGTCCAGGCCGAGCCGCTCTGCGGTCACGCCGAGGAGGTCGTACCTGTCCTCGTCGGCGAGGTTGCGGGCGCCGATCTCGGTGCCCATGTACCAGCCGTTGAAGGGTGCGCACGGGTAGCAGATGCCGCCGATCTCCAGGCACATATCCGAAATAGCCGGAACAGCGTGCCAGCGCAGCCCAAGGTCGGCGAACCACGGATACTCGGGATGCGTCAGCGGCACCTCCAGAACGGCGTCCCCGGGCAGGTTGCACAGCAGCGCCTCGCCCAGCCCCGGCTGGACGATCAGCGGGAGCACATCGAACCGGCCGGAGCCGCCGCGCCACCCCATGCTCTGAGCCAGCTCGGTCAGCCCGGCGTTGCGCGGGTCGCCGACGACGCCGCCGGGCGTGCGGTAGCCGGCGTACCGGATGAGCTGCTCGTTGAGCACCCGAGGCCCGCACATGGCCGGGGTGTCGGGGGGCAGCACGGTGATCGTGGGCCTGATCTTGCCGTTGCCGGTCGCCTCGCGCAGGTGGGCGACGCATTCGAGGGCCACCCCCTCGGCCGTGCTCACCTGCCTGCGGTCGCGTACGCGAAGGGACCGCCAGTAGAGCCGGCCGATGCACCGGTTGCTGTTGCGCCAGGCCACCCGGGCGCCGAACGCGAGCTCCTCGTACGTGTGCGTGTAGGTCCCGGTGCGGGCCACCTCCCTGGTGACGTCCCGCAGCCGTGCGTGGAGCCCTCCCACAGCGGGGTTCTCGGCGTGGAAGAGCCTGAGGAAACGCTCCGCCTCGCGCAGGTCGGCGGTACGCCCGAGCACGGCGTTCATGGCCTGCACGGCGGGCGTGTCGAAAGGACGCAGTGACTTGATCCAGGTGGGCACGCGGCAACCAGTTCCTCCGTCGTCGGATCGCCCCGCCGATTCCGGGTCGGCGGTTCGTCCTGGTGGCGGCGCCCTCTCCTCGCCCCCGACATGATGTCCCGCGGCTCCGGTCCACCGGACCGGTCGCCCCATCTTTCCGCGACGAGCGGCGCTTTGTCCGGCCAACTTGAAAATACGTGTTGATCCCGCTACAAAGCGTGAAACGGTCTCTATGCGCGGCGAGCGGCTCCTACTAGTGGATCTTGGCTAGTACAGTGTCTTCCCGATTCGGGAGGTGATGGGTGACTCCCCGGGACGAACCGGACGACCCGCGAGGCGTGAGCGCGAACGCCCTCGGCGTGGTCATCGACGCCGACGGCCGGCGCGCCTCGGGGCAGGACTTCCAGGCGCTGGCCGACCAGCACGAGCGGCTGACGGCCGCGCTGCGCAGCAGCCTGCGGTCCGGCAGCGGCCTGCCCTTCTGGGAGGTCGACACCCCGTTCGGCGAACTGGCCGAACACCTGCTGCAGCGCCACGTGCGCACCGGTGACGGCCTGCGCGCCGCCGGGGACGGGCAGGTCGTCATGGCCCGGCGCAACGTCGCCGTCGAGCAGCTCAACAGCACGACCGTCCAGGACCACACGTGACGGCCGTCACCGACGATCCCGCCATCGCCGCCGACTTCGGCCTCCTGGGCCTCCCGTCCATCCCCGACCCGTCTCCGGCCTACCGGCAGGCCGAAACCCTGCAGGCCGTCGCCGACCACTACACCCGGCTCGCCGGCGACGGCGCCGCGGCCTCCTGCCGCGCCGCCCTCAACCAGGGCCCGGCCGCGGACGCCGCGGACCGGCACGTCAACGGCCCCGGCGGCGCCCTCCCCCAGACCAGCGGCCTGGCGGGCCACTTCGGCCTCGTCGCCGGCCTGCACAACAGCGCCGCACAGTTCGTCCAGCACGGGAAGACCCGCCTCGCGGCCTACGCGGCCGCGGCCGCCGCGCTCGCCCTGGCCGTCCCCCAGGTCCGCGCCTGGGTCAGGGCCAGAGCCCTCCGCCTGTACCAGCAGTTCCGCGCCGTCCTGGCCAAGTTCGGCGACCTCTACCGCAAGCTCCTCGCCAGAGTGGCCTCGGGGACGGCCCGGACGGGCGGCGGCGTGCCGGCGGTCCGCGCCGGCGCGGAACGTGCCACGGCGCTCTCGGCCCGGGAACGTCAGGCCGGCCGCCTGCAGCCGCCCGGCCCGCTCGAACGCGACATGCCGCTGCCCAGGCCCGCGGACCTGCGTTTCGAACGCGACCAGCAGGGCCTCATCGTCGCCGTGAACGGCCGGCCGGTGCGCGAGTTCGTCGGGGACCTGACGCTGACCAGGTCGTCGGAGTATCTGGCCCGCCGGGAGGCGGCACGCGACCTCGCCTTCTCCAGGGCGAAGGCCGGTCCGGTCTACACGCTGCTCATGGACCGGCGCACGGGAAGACTGTACGAAGGTCTCAATGACATGCTGCGGCGGGTGCCCGACGACCTGCACCCCCTCCTGCGGGAACGCTATGACAAGTTCTCCCACTGGGCTCGCCGCAACGGGCCCTTCCAGCACGACGAGGGCTGGCCGCCGGGAGGCTTCCCGCACTGGAGCGAACCGGGCACCCATTCGGAGGTCACCGCGACCAGCAAGGCCCTGTGGGACCGTACGCGCGACGGCGAGACGGTGACCGCCGGGACGTTGCGGGAATTCCATTTCGACAACCGCTTGCTGTCGGAGCATTATCAGGGCATCACCGCCCGGCAGCGCATACCGTGCTGCGCCAACTGCACTAATTTCTTGTACGACACACCGAACTCCGTCGGCTACTTCACCCGATATCCCTCCGCGGGGCAGAGCCCGCTGACCGAGTTCACGCCGCCATGGGCCACCTGAGGTCGGGAACCAGCATGCGCATCACGATGAACGACCTGGAATACGACCAGGACCAGCGAGTCCGCTATCAGGGCGCCCCCTACAGCGGCACCGCGTGCGAGCTCTATGCCGACGGCGCGGTCATGACCGAGCAGACGTTCGACCAGGGGGTCCCGCACGGACTCGCGCGGGCCTTCTACCCTGACGGCCGCGTCGAGTCGGAGTGGCGGCACGACCGCGGCCGCCGGCACGGCTCGTTTCTGCGCTGGCATCCGAACGGCCGGCTCGCCGAGGACCGGATCTACGAGCACGGGGAGCTCGTGTCGTGCCAGGCCTGGCACGAGGACGGGACACCCGACGACGGATAGCGCGGTGTGGCGCTATCCGTGGATGAGGTCGAAGTCCGCGAGGAGCCATTCAACGCCGCTGACGACCGATGTCCGGGGTCGTGCACAGGGCGTTGTCGATCAACGTGCTTTGGGCCTGTACCACGCGCAGGACGTCGTCCGCGGAATCGGCGAGGACGCCCGACAACGAGACCGTGACGCTGCGCCGGCCGTCGGCGGAGACGCCGACGGTGCTGATCCAGCCGGAGTCGCCGCCCTCGTGACCCCAGTACGTCCCACCACAGGACAACGGGCGTGAGAAGAGCCCCAGCCCATCGCGGCCCCCGGGCATGAGCTGCTCGAACTCCTTGCCGACCGGGATGGTCTGTTTCATCTGTGCCAGCTGCGCCGGCGGCAGGAGCCGGCCGCCGAGCAAGGCGCGGAAGAACCGGTTGAGATCGGCGGTAGTGGAGACGAGTCCGGCCTCTCCATTGGTGCCCGAACCGACCTGCTCGGTGACGTCTACGAGCGGTTCGCCGGGCTTGAACCTCTGGTAGGTCTTGGCGTGTGGCCGGGGCAGCGTGGGCGAGGTGCCCGGCCAGAAGGTGTGATGGAGGCCGAGCGGCCGGACGATCCGATTTCGTACCTCCTCATGCCAGGGGTTCCCGGTGACCCTTTTGATGATCATGCCGAGCAGGACGTAGCCGGTGTTGGAGTACTTCCACTCCTTACCGGGCTGGAAGTCCGGCCGGTGGCGCATCGCCCGGGCGACGATCTGCTCGGGGGTGTAGGTGTCGTATCGGTTCCGGTAGAAGTCCTTCGCTGAGGTGTAGTCCGGATAATCGTCGTGGATGCCGCTGGTGTGCTGGAGCAATTGGCGGATCGTGATCGTGCGGCCGTCGTTGCCCTTGCCGGCCACCGCTCCGGGCAACCACCGCTCGACCGTGTCATCCAGCGAAAGCTTGCCGTCGCCGGCCAGTTGCAGGATCACGGTGGCCACGAACGTCTTGGTGACGCTGGCGATCCGGAAGTAGCCGTTCCGCGGGACCGGTCGCCGGCCCTTCAGGTCGGCGACACCGCTGATGGCCGTGAGGTTCCGGCCGTCACGGGTGGTCACACGGGCCTGGACGCCCGTCACGCCGAGCGCGGTGATCGCGGCGGCGTCACGTCGAAGCTGGACCTGGTCGTCGTGCCGGCCGGCGGCGCTCGCGCCGGGCACGCTGGTGAAGAGGGTGCCGGCCACGACGGTGGCCAGAGCCAGGTTTCGCCGGATGAATCGGCCGCGCCGCGGTGACAGAATCGGGGATCTGGTCATGGGCAAGACGCTAGGTCTGGCGGGGGGAAGCGGACGATACAGCTCACCAGTGAGAAAGAACGGTAGGTGGCTGTAGTGCCAGGCTCGGCTGCCACGGTCCAGACTGGTGCGGATGAACCACCATGGGACAAGTCGGCTTGCGGCGATGTGGCGCGGTCTGGGCTACCTGCTGGGAAGCCTGTTCTTCGCCGCGGTCGCCCTGTTCGCGCTGCCCGTACTCATACTCCCGATGATGGCTCGTGCCTGGGCGTCCTGGCATCGTCCCCGCGCCGACCGGTTGCTGTTATCTCCGCGTTCTGGCCCCGTCCGTGTCGGTACGTGGCGTGTTCTCGGATGGCTGTTCACGTCCATCGTGACGGGTCTGGCGTTCGGGCTCGTCGTGGTGGTGTGCGCAGGCAACGCGTTGGCCACTGCGGTCACGGTGCCTTTGTGGTGGGCCCTGCCCGTCGGCACCCGCGCGGGTGGCTTCGCCCTCGGTGTTCCACTGACCGGGTGGGGCACGGCGTTGACCCTGGGAACCGTACAGATCGTCATCTTCGCCGCCCTGACCTACTGGCTGGTTCCCTTGCTGGCGCGGCTGCACGCCCGGATCTGTGTTGCGTTGCTGACCCCCTCGGCTGCGGAGCGGCTGACGCAGCGTGTGGAGACGCTGACCGAGACGCGGGCCGGCGCCATGGACGCGCATGGCGCGGAACTCCGCCGGATCGAACGTGACCTGCACGACGGCACCCAGGCTCGGCTGGTGGCCATCGCCATGCGGCTGGGCGCGGCCCGTGAGTCGCTGAGCGAGGACCCCCAGACGGCGGCCGGCCTCCTACAGGCAGCGCATGAGGGTACCGAAGAGGCTATGGCGGAGCTTCGAGGCGTGATCCGCACGATTTACCCACCGATCCTCGCCGATCGCGGCCTCGCCGGGGCGCTGACCGCCCTGGGGACCCGATCGGCGATCAACACCACCCTCGACATCGGCGACCTCGGCACGATCCCCGCCGCGGTCGAGGCCGTGGCCTACTTCACGATCGCCGAGTCGCTCACCAACGCTGCAAAGCACAGCCAGGCCACCCGGACCACCGTCCGTGTCGCACGCGTCGGTGACCAGCTGTCCATCGAGGTCACCGACGACGGGATCGGCGGCGCCGACGAGACGCTGGGCACCGGCATCGCCGGAATCCGCCACCGCGTCCTGGCACTCGACGGCACGGTCCACGTACACAGCCCTGTCGGCGGCCCGACCACGATCACCGTGAGCCTGCCATGCGGGTCGTGATCGCCGAGGACAACGTCCTGCTGTCCAGCGGGCTGGAACTCTTGCTGACCGCCAAGAACTTCGACGTCGCCGCGATCACTCAGGACGCCCCCGGCTTCATCGCCGCCGTCACCGAACACCGGCCGGACGTCACCATCGTCGACGTACGGCTCCCGCCGACCTTCCGCGACGAGGGTATCCACGCCGCCCTCCACGCTCGCCGCCAGTATCCCGGCCTGCCGGTGCTCGTACTCTCCCAGTACGTCGAGCAGCAGTACGCCGGCGAGCTGATCTCCGATGGAAGCGGCGGCGTCGGCTACCTCCTCAAGGACCGGGTGAGCCGGGTGAGCGAGTTCGTTGACGCCCTGCGGCGTGTCGCCGCCGGCGGCACCGTCATGGACCCCGAGGTGATCGCGCAACTTCTCACCCGTCACGCGCACGATCCGATCGCCGGCCTCACACCGCGCGAACGCCAAGTGCTCGCCCTGATGGCCGAGGGGAAGGACAATGCCACAATCGCGGCCCGCCTCGTCATCACCGAGAACGCCGTGCACAAGCACATCGGCAACATCTTCGCCAAGCTCGGCCTCTCACCGGACGACAGCGGCCACCGCCGCGTCCTCGCCGTCCTCACCTACCTCAGCAGCCAGTGAGCGAGCTGTGTCAGAGAAAAAGCACCAGATAGGGCCGAAGCTGCGCGCGCATGGGACAGGTCGCGGGGGAGGGGCGGCGGTCCGACTCCCTCCAGCACGGACAGCAGCGGCGGCTCGTGGACGAGCGCCGTGGTGAGCAGTTCGGGGCGGTGTGAGAGCAGGTCCATCGCGATGAACGCGCCCAGGCTGCCGCCCCATACGGCCGCTGGGCCCGCGCCGAGGGATTCGATGGGCGCGGCGAGGTCGTTGGTGTGCCGGCTGATCGTGCTCGGCGAACGGTCATCGGAGGACAGGCTGCTGCGGAAGTATCCGTGGCGGTCGTAGGTCACGGTGGTGTACGTGTCGGCCGGCAGAGACGCGATCGTCTCGAAGTGAGTGGCGTCCACCCCGCCGCCGGGCACGAAGATCAGCACGGAACCGCTCCCGCGTCCCTCGTGATAGATCCGTGCACCGCCGGTCTGGAGGTGTCCGGTACGGAAGTGGTCCGCTGCCATTCGCGGGCTCATGGGTCGAACCAGTGCGTGAAGGTGTCCTCGGCCCGCCAGGTGCCATCCGGCTCCAGCCGGACGGTGAAGGCGCCGCGTCCGCGCAGCCCGGCCAGCTCGCCGGTGCCGGAGCCCGGCAGCACCGTCCTGTAACCCTGTGCCGACCCGGGCCGTTGCCCGAAGCCGTAACAGGTCAGTACGAAACTGCCTGAGCGGCCATCGACCGAGCCGACGATGCGCTCGACCCCGGTGACGATCTGTGAGCCGTCGGGCTGGACGACGCGGACGTGGTCGGCGTGCCCAACGCCGACGATTCCCCCGCTGAAGTGCTCCGTACAGGAGCCGGTCGACTCCGTACTCCTCGACCTGGGCCAGGGTGGCCTTGTCGATGCCCGGTGCGCCGTTGTTGGTGCGCACCGCCACCCACGCGCGCTGCAGCACGTCTCTGCGGCAGACCTTGTCGAACAGCGCGTGGAATCTCCGTCCGGGATCGGCCTTGGCCGCCCGGTAAAGCGCATGCTGCAGGGCACGGACCGGATCACGCGGAACCCGTGGTTCCCGCGATCCCGAAGCGGCGGGACTAGCCTGACCGGTCCAGTTCCCGTCGTCACTATCGATGCGTTCCGCGCCCCATACGCCGGGGAGTCCTTGATGGCTGCGCTTCCAGGATCTTCACCGCGTCCATGGCCTTCGCCCCGGTTCGAGGCTCGGCACTCTCTTGTCCCACCCCGAAGGGCGGGCTGAGTAACGACGCCGCAGGCTTCGCTTCATGCTACGGACCGCATCGTCGCTCCCCCATTGACAGGGCCTTTGACGCGGGCTTCGACCCCGCCCGTTTCCAGACGAAGCCGCCAGCCTGCTACCGGGCCTCCTGGCAGCTACCCGGGCCGGACTTACACCGGCAAGCGACGACGAGCTTACGAACAGCAAGATCAGCCGCTACGTCACGGCTTCACCTCCTGCTCTGCTGGGCGCACGGAATCGCCTCAGTCAGCGACCAAGCCCATCGCGCTGACCTCCAGCTCGCCAAGGTTGGATCCGGACGCGTTGCACACAGTCGTCCGGAGTGACCCTGCATTTTGCCCCATGGACAGACCTGTCATGGCGTCAGGTCAGGCGCTGGTGGGCCGTCGAGCAGCAGTTCGACCTGCTCGCGAAGCAGCGGGGCCTCCGCGCCGGCGTCGAAGTCGCCGCCCGCCACCCGGGAGGCGAAGCCGTCGATCAGCAGCATGATCCAGACGGTGAGGCGGTCGGGCGTCATGTCGGCCCGGATCTGACGTTGGCGCTGGGCAGCCGTCACGACGTCGCGTACCCGGCTCCGGGTGGTGCCTTCGTCGGCCTGCAAGGCGGCCCTGATGTCCGCGTTCGAGGTGAGTCCGCCGACCATCGTGATGAAGCTGGCCGCCCGTGGGTCGGTGAGGTCAGCGACGGCGTGATCGACGTAACCGAGGAGGACCTCCCTCGGCGGGGTCGCCTGATCTTGGGAAGCGAAGAAGTCACGGGTCTCCTCGGCGCCGAGCTCCAGGATCGCGACCAGGAGTGCATTCTTCGTGGGGAAGTGGTGGAAAAACGTGCCTGAGCCGACCCCGGCGATCCGGCAGATCTGCGCGGTGGTGGCGCCGGCGTAGCCGTGCCGGGCGAAAGCGGTCAGCCCGGCGTCGATGATCTGGAGCCGGCGGGCCCGGCGGAGCGTGGGATCGATGGGGCGAGGCATAGGCACTATCCTAGTTAATGGAGTAGCTACTCCATTAACTCTGTTACCGTGGCGGGCATGCAACCTTTACGTGTTCGGGTCGTCTCGGTACTCGGCATTGCGCTCGGGGCGCCTGTGACGGCGGAGTTCTTGCAGGCATATCTATCCTCGACCGGCGACGCGCTCGCCATCCTGGGCGGGTTGCTGTTCTTCGCACCCCTGTATGGTGGTGCGGCGCTGCTGATCAGAGAAGTCGCCGTCCGTACCGGACGTGGCTGGACCGGAATCCTGCTGCTGGCCGCGGCGTTCGGGGTGGCGATGCCCGGGGTGATCGATCTCGCCCTGTTCGGCACGCAGCGAGCCGACATCCCCTACTGGGCCGCGCTGCGCGAACCAACATTGATCGAGCCGCTGCAGATCAGCGCGTTCGCGACGCTGAGCTGGGTCATCGGCCACGTCATGATGAGCGTCGGCGCCCCTCTGGCGGTGCATCAGGCGCTGGCACCGTCGACGCGGGGCCGTCCCATCCTCGGCAGGTGGGGCATCGGAATCCTGATCGTGCTGTGGGCGATCATTGCGCTGCTCGTCCACACCGACGGACGCCAGACCTACGGCTACGTCCCGTCCGGCTGGCAGGTGACAGGAGTGCTACTCGTTGTAGCCGGATTGGTGGCGCTGGCGATGTCACGAGTGGGTCGGCCGGTTGCGAGCCGCCCGGACGCAGGCCCGGTGCCGGTAGCAGCGATCCTGGCCGCGGGCGCCGTGGCGAAGGTGAGCTTCGACCTACTCCCACCTACGTGGACAGGCTTCGCCGTCGGAACGGCTCTGCTGCTCTGTGTCGGCGTCCTACTGCGCTGGCTTTCTGCGCGCTGTCGCTGGCATTCCCGTGAGATCGGCTTGCTCGGTGCGGCCGTCATCGTCGGTGGAGCCGTGATCGGATTCGCCAGCCCGGTGCCGGACGGTGTGCCGGTCCTGGCGAAGTTTGCGCAGAATGCCGTTATGCTCCTGCTCGCCTTCGCTCTGGCCGCAGTCGTCTACCGACGTTCGGCAAGACAAGTGCCGTTGGCCAGCCAGCAACCGGGCGATGTTTGAATCGCGCCAATGCTGATCCGAAAATCGGGGGGTCCATTGCCCCCACAACAGTTTCTCGGGTGAGGCGGCGTGCGCGTAGCGGATCACGGTGCGGTCGCCCATCCAGAGTTAACGGCCCGGCGCCGGGCCGGTCATCGGCCACGCGCGAGGCCATGGACACCGTCCGTGGGAGGGCGACCAGCCTCCAGGAACGGCTCGGGCCTCCTCCTTGATCAAGGAGGAGGCCCGAGCCGATGCGAAGCTCCCGCGATTGGACTCGAACCAATAACCTGCCGGTTAACAGCCGGCTGCTCTGCCGTTGAGCTACGCGGGATCGAGCTTCTGCCCACGTCATCGGGGCTTTGCGGCCCCTCCGCCGTGCGCACGACTAGATTAGCGCACTCTGGGAGTGCGTGTCGCATCATAAGCAGGGTAGGCCCGGAGGCAGCGGAGGTGCGAAATGCGTTATCGGATGACATTCGCTGTTGGACTGGCGGTCGGCTACGTGCTGGGCAGCCGGGCAGGACGCGAGCGGTACGAGCAGATCAAGCGGACGGCGCAGCGCGTGGCGGACAACCCCAGGGTGCAGGAGGCGGCCGGGGTGGTCGGCGCGCAGGCGTCGAGGTTCGCGGGGATGGCCAGGACGAGGGTGGGTGACACCCTGCAGCACCGGATCCCGTTCCTGCACGACGACCACAAGCCCGACACGGGCACCGGCTGGCCGGACGACGGCGTCGAGGGCCACAACGCCAGGGAGAGCGGCATCCCCTACTGACGTGGCGCGTGGGCGTGGGAGCCCGGAGCACGTACGGTGGCTCACACGCCCATGCTGCGCCGCATCCCCTCCAGGGCCTGCTCGGCCTGCGCGCGCAGGCCGGGGTCCCCGGGGTCGAGGCCGTCGTCGAAGACGAAGGTCCAGCCCAGCACCTCGCCGCCTGGCCGGCGCCGGGCCACCAGTCGCACGCCGCCCCTGCCCGGCAGGTCGACGTGCTTGTTCACCACGATCGTCGCGTTGACGCGCTCGCGCAGCGTCTCGGGCACCATGCGCGGCTCGGCGATCCGCTCGGCGTGCCACCTGCCGTCGGTGGTGAGCACCCGCAGGCCCTCCTCGTCCCACGACGCCCTGTCGATCTTCTCGTACGGCAGGCGCGTGCCGTCGGCCAGATGGAGGGCGAGGTTGGTGGCCACCACGTGGCCGTCCGAGGCGTGGGTGAACGTCAGCACCCGCTCTCCCCGCTCCATCGTCAGGGATTTGCGCACGTCGGCGGGCAGCCGGCGGAAAAGGCTCATTCCTCAACGGTATCGGCGAGCAGATCCAGGGTGAGCGCCGCACTCCACGAGAAATCCCGGCATCCGCGTCCGCTGCCGTCGAAGGGGTCGAAGCACTCGCGGAAGCCGGCCTGCCGCACCAGGCGCAGGGTTCCGTGGGTGAGCTGCCGGGCGAGCGGGTCGAGGGAGTGCACGGCGGCGGCCCTGCGCAGCAGCCAGTTGGTGTTCACCCAGGAGGGGCCGCGCCAGTAGCGGGTGCGGTCGAACTGGGCGGCGCGGATCTCGCAGCTCGGCACCGGGTAGCCGGTGGCGCCCATGAACCGGGCCGACTCCAGCACCTCGACGGCCGCGCGCACGTGCTCGCCGGGCAGCCACGGGTCCAGCAGCGGCCCGAACCCGCCCACCGTGCACACTTTGATCAGCCGGTCGGTACGCAGGTCCCTGGCGTAGAAGCCGCCGTCCCACAGGCGTTCGATCATCGCCAGCCGGATGCGCTCTGCCTGCTCGGCGTGGGGCACGGGATCGGCGCGGGCCAGCGGCGCCAGTTCGGCCAGCGCCTGGCAGGAGGCCAGCCAGATGCCGTTGAACATCGGGTCCTCGATCGCGAACGGATGCTCGTCGCGCAGGTATCCGGCGCTGTATCCGGCGTCGCGGTAACGCATGGCCAGCCAGACGTAGCGGTCGTGGGCGCTGTCGGGGTGGCGCTCCTCCATGTCGACGTTGCGGTAGCCGTACCTGATGACGGGGAGTGCGGAGAGTGCGTCGTCCCAGGCGGGACTGTCGTCCATGCCCGATTCCCACGGATGCACGACCGCGGCCAGCCCGGCGCCGCCGAGGTCGCGGGCGGAGGCGAGGTAGTCGTGCTGGGCCACCAGCGCCGGGAACGCCTTCCTGACGAACGCGACGTCGCCGGTGTGCCGGTAGAGCCACCACAGGGCGAGGCCCTGCAGCGGCGGTGAGATGAGTCCCGAGGTGAGCACGCGGGGCGCGGCGGCGTGCTCCTGGGAGCGCCACACGGACGGCCCGGGGAAGTAGGCCTCCCGCGTGTGGAAGACGATGTGCGGCACCATCCCGGTCGCCCACTGCCCGCGCAGCAGGCTGAGCAGCTCGTCGCGGGCCCGGTCCGGCCGGTGCCTGGCCAGGCCGATGACGACGAACGCGGAGTCCCAGCTCCACTGGTGCGGGTAGAGGCCCGGCGCGGGCACGGTGCCCGTGCCCGTCCAGTTCGCCTCGAGCACGGCCAGCGCCTCGCGCCCGAGCGCGGCGTCGTCGACCGCCGGCCGCGCCTCCATCACCCAACTATGCCTGCGGATCCCGCGGGAAGCTACTGCGCGGCTACACGCCCCCCGTCAGGCCCTTTTCACCCACTTCGACAGGAACATGACGCCCAGCGCCACGCCGCCGATGATCAGACCCCACTTGAGCAGCGTGAGGGCGAAGCCCACGAGGGGGCCGAGGAGCATGAGTGCCGCGATGACGGCCACGATGATCAGAAGAATACGTCCCATGTTCGACACGGTACGAGGCCTTTTAAGCGATTTGCAGGTGACACAGGGTTGAATCAGGGACAAGTCAGGGGTTCCCCCCACCTCGGAACCAACCAGTACGACCTTCACGTTGTGTCGGTAAGGAGCACCGGGGCATCGGGGGCCCGCTTCACGGGGAGCGTGATGAGCCTGGGACCGCCCATGAGCAGGGAAGCAGCGGACTACGCACTGCGTGCCCGCGCGGACGAACGCGACCGGATCTCCGGCGACCTGCTCGATCTCGAAGCCCATACCACCTACCAGGTACTCAAAGGGGCCTCCTTACGCGGGACCACCGAACGGCGCTGGGAGAGCGCACAGGAGGACCTGGACGTCCTGTGGCGGCTCAACGACGCCTACCGCGCGGTGCTGCGCCGCGCCGAGCAGATCAGGGCGTCGCGCGCCCGGCCCGGCGCCGAGCAGCTCACGGCGCTCACCGAACTGCTGGCCGGATCCTCCGTCGTGCTGCGGGTCGCCGCCAGGCCGGTCGAGCAGCGTTCCCTGCTCCCCCAGCCGGACCTGCGGCTGACCCTCGACGAGGCCGTCACCCGGATGGACGCCGCCTTCCGCGAGGTCACCTCCGCGCTCAACGACATCGACGCGGTGTGGAACGCCGTACTGCCGCGCCTCGACGGCGCCGAGGCAGACCTGCGCCAGATCTGCGATCTCGAACGCGAGCTGGGCGAGAGCGCCGGCCTGACCGCCGAGGCGAGCGAGCTGGCGCGCCTGCGGACCGCGACGCTGGAGGACCCGCTCGGCGCCGGCGTCGAGCCGGACCTCGACCGGCTGACGCGCCTGCTGGCCTCCTCACGCGCCGAGCTCGACCTGGCGATCACCGTGAAGCGGGAGTTCGCCGAGCGGCGCGAGAACCTGGTGGCCGCCCTCGACCTGGTACGCGCGTCCGAGAGCGAGGCGCGGCTGGCCCACGGCGCGGTCGTCGCCAAGATCGCCCTGCCGCCGCAGGCCCAGCCGCGCAGCCGGGTCGGCGCGCTGGCCGCCGAGCTGAACGCGCTCGACGTCTCGGCCGACCCCTGGGTGCTGCGGGCCAAGCGCCTGGCCCGCCTCGAGGACGACGCCCGTCAGGCCGCCGAGCAGGCGCGGACCACGGCGAAGGCGCTCTACGGCCTGATCGGCAGGCGCGACGAGCTGCGCGGGCGGCTCGGAGCCTGCGAGGCGATGGCGGCCCGTAAAGGGCTGGCCGAGGACCCGGCGGTGTCCGAGTCGTTCGTACGGGCCCGCGCGCTGTTGTGGAGCGCTCCCTGCAACCTGACGAAGGCGGCGGCGGCCGTCGAGACCTACCAGCGCGCGATCCACGGAGGTAAGCGATGACCCGCTGCGCGCAACCCGGCTGCACGGGAACGATCGACGAGGGCTACTGCGACTGGTGCGGCGCCGCCGCGAGCCCACCGCAGCCCGTGCCGGCGCAGGCCGTCCCACCGCAGGCCGTGCCGCCGCAGGCCGTGCCGGCGTCGGGCACCGTGTCCGCTCCGGTCGTCACCCAGCCGGTGAGCAGGGCGATGAGCGGGCCCACGGGCAGCAGCGGCAGGTCGCGGGCCGGCGTGCTGGCCACCATCGCGGACCTGCCGTCCGTGCCCTACCGCGACCCGGCCGGGGCGGTGATGTCCGACCCCCAGGTGCCGGAGAACAAGCGGCACTGCGCCAACCCGGCGTGCGGGAAAGCCGTGGGCCGCTCCAGGGACGGCCGTCCCGGCCTGACGGACGGGTTCTGCCCGCACTGCCGTACGGCGTTCTCGTTCACCCCCAAACTGGGCAAGGACGACCTCGTGGCGGGCCAGTACCGCGTGCTCGGCTGCCTGGCGCACGGCGGGCTCGGCTGGATCTACCTCGCCTCCGACGAGAACCTCGACGGCCGGTGGGTCGTGCTCAAGGGCCTGCTCAACACCAACGACCCCGAGGCGCTGGCGGCGGCCGAGGCCGAACGGAAGTTCCTCACCACGGTCGACCACCCCAACATCGTCAAGATCTTCAACTTCCAGCGCTCGGCCGGTCTCGGCTACATCGTCATGGAGTACGTGGGCGGCCAGTCCCTGCACGAGCTGCGCCGCCAGGGCCCGCTTCCGCTGCGCGAGACCCTCCTGTACGGCAGGGAGATCCTGCACGCGTTCGGCTACCTGCACGAGCACGGCCTGGCCTACTGCGATCTCAAGCCGGCCAACGTGATCAGGGTCGGCAAGCGGCTCAAGCTCATCGACCTCGGCGCGGTGCAGCCCATCGGCTCGCCGCCCGGCTCGTCGTGGGCCACGGTCGGCTACCACGCCCCCGAGCTGGACACCCGGCCCACGTCGGTCACCTCCGACCTGTACACCGTGGCGAGGACGCTGGCGGTGCTGGCGGTGCCCGGGTTCAGCCCCGCGCAGGGCGGCGCGGCGGCCCCGCTGCCGGTGGACTGCGGGCACCCTTCGTTCACCCGGCTGCTGCGCAAGGCGACCGCCGCCGATCCCGCCCGGCGTTTCCAGAGCGCGTGGGAGATGGAGGAGCAGCTCGTCGGGGTGCTGCGGGAGATCAGCGCCGTGGAGGAGGGGGTGCCGTACCCGGCGCTCTCGACCCTGTTCGGGCCGGAGCGGACGGCGGTGGGAACGGCGCTGTCGGACGCCCCCGGCGAGCTGTTCGAGCCGCTCGATCCGGCGGCGGTCGCGGCGGCCCTACCCGTGCCGCTGGCCGATCCCGCCGACCCGGCCGCGGGATCGCTGGCCGGGCTGCTCGGCCGCGACAGCGGGACGCTGGTCGACCAGCTCGCCACGATGCCGCAGACGCCCGAGACGAAGCTGATGCGCGCGAGACTGCTGGCCGAGCGCGGGGCGGCCGGGGCGGGCGACGTGCTCGACGAGCTGTCCGCGGAACTGCCCGGCGACTGGCGGCTCACGTGGTACCGCGGGGTGCTGGCGCTGGCCCTGCGCCAGGAGCAGGAGGCCGTGAGCCGGTTCGACGCCTGCGTGTCGGAACTGCCGGGAGAGCTCGCGCCGAAACTGGCCCTGGCCTTCGCTCTTGAGCACGCCGGCAAGCCGGCCGCCACCTGGTACGAGTGCGTCTGGCGGACCGACCACTCCTACGTGAGCGCGGCGTTCGGGCTGGCGAGGACGGGCCGGACGGACGTGCTCGACGAGGTGCCCGCCACGTCGTTCTACCGCGTCGCGGCGCAGGTGGCGCTGGCCGCGTCGGTGGTGCGGCGGCCCGACCTGAGCGGGCTCACCGTCGCCGACCTGACGGGCGCGGTCGAGCGGGTCGCCGCCCAGGCCGGCCTCGACCCGCGCCGCCGCGACCTGCTCACCGCCGAACTGCTCGGCGCGGCGCTGACCTGGCTGCGGACCGGCAAGCCGCCGAAGAAGGCGACGCTCGCGGGAGCGCCGTTCACCGAGACCGGGTTACGCAGGTCCATCGAGTCGATCTACCGCAGGCTCGCCGTGGCCGCCGGCACCCGCCAGGAGCGCCACGCGCTCATCGACCAGGCCAACGCCGTACGACCGAGGACGTGGGTGTGACAGATCCCCAGCCCATCCAGCGCGACGCACCGGCAGCCTGCCCGCTGTGCCAGGCCCCGGTGCTCGCAGGCGACGTCTACTGCGAGGCGTGCGGCCACGCGCTGGGCTCACCCGTGTGCGCGTTCTGCGACGCCGCGGCCGTCGACGCCGAGGGCTACTGCGAGCGGTGCGGCCTGCGCCAGCCCACCGAACGGGACCACGCCGAGATCGTGCTCGTGGGCGGCGCCGCGGGCGTCACCGACAGAGGGCTGCGCCGCAGCCGCAACGAGGACGCCATGGCCCTGCTGACCGCCGGCGGCACGACCGTGACCGTGGTCTGCGACGGCGTGGGCAGCTCGCCCAGGGCCGACGAGGCGTCCGCGGTCGCCGTCGAGACCGCGTCGGCCGCGCTGTCCAGGGGGCTGTCGCCGGAGGAGGCCTTCGACCTGGCCGGGCGGGCCGTGAGCAAGCTCGCCACCTCCGTGCACGACGCCCCCGCCTGCACGTACGTCTCCGCCGTGGTCGAGCCGGGCCGCGTCACGCTCGGCTGGGCGGGCGACAGCCGGGCGTACTGGCTGCCCGAGGGCACCCTGCTGACCACGGACGACGCCGTCCCGACCGGCGAGATCACCGCCTGGCTCGGCGCCGACGCCGTCGGCGTCACGCCCCACGTGCGTACGCTCACCCCGCGCGGCCCCGGCCACCTGCTCGTCTGCAGCGACGGCCTCTGGCGCTATCTGGACGGCTACGCCTTCCCCCGCGCGGGGACCCCGCTCGAACTGGCCCGCGAACTGCTGCGCCACGCGCTGGAGTCCGGCGGCCAGGACAACGTGACCATCGTCGTGATCCCCCTAGGAGAAGCGCATGAGTGACCGGCCCGCTTTCACGTTGACCATCGACCAGAACAAGTACCTTCCGATTGACGGGCGCGAGGTCCACGCCATTCTCACGGTGAGCTCGACCGGCGGCGTCACCACGCAGGCCGTCCCGGCGGAGGCCGCCGAAGTGATCATCGTGGACACGTCGGGCTCGATGAGCGGCGCCAAGATCCGCGAGGCCCGGCAGGCCGCCGCCACGGCCGTGCAGACGTTGCGCGACGGCGTGCACTTCGCGGTGGTCGCCGGCACGGGAAGCGCCAAGGTCATCTATCCGAGTGGCGGAACGCCGAGCCTGGTCCAGGCGAACCCGGCCACCAGGGCCGAGGCGGCCAAGGCCGTCGAGCGGTTGTTGTCGTACGGCGGGACCGCCATGGGCGAGTGGCTGAAGCTGGCCGGGCACCTGCTGTCCACCCACCCCGACGCGATCAAGCACGCGCTGCTCATGACCGACGGCCAGAACAACGAGCGCGCCGACGTGTTCGACTCGGTGTTGTCGGCGTGGAGCGGAAAGTTCGTGTGCGACTGCCTGGGGATCGGCGCGGACTGGCAGCCCGCCGAGCTGCGCAAGGTGGCCGAGGCGATGCTCGGCACCTTCGACTACGTACGCGACCAGGCAGACCTGCCGGAGTATTTCCGCCGGCTCACGCAGGCGTCGATGAGCAAGACCATGGCCGACCTGTCGATGCGCGTGTGGGTGCCGCAGGCCGCGCGGCTCATGTTCGTCAAGCAGGTCGATCCGGTGCTGCTCGACCTGACCGGCAAACGCGCCGACGTCAACCCGCTGACCGGCGACTACCCGACGGGCTCATGGGGCGCCGAGGAGCGCAAATACCATATCTGCGTCGAGGTGCCACCCGGGCAGGTCGGGCAGGAGATCAGGGCGGGCTGGGTCAAGCTCGTGCACCCCGACACCCAGGACGTCCTGGCCAGCGGCAACGTGCTCGCCCAGTGGACCGACGACCTGGCGCTGTCCACCCAGATCAACGGCAACGTCGCCCACTACACCGGCCAGGCCGAGCTGCACGACCTCATCCAGGACGGGCTCAGCGCCAGGGCGATGGGCGACATCGAAACGGCGACGGCCCGTCTGGCCAAGGCGAGGGACCTGGCCGGCGCGTCCGGGCGCGAGGACACCGCCAAGCTGCTCGACCGGGTGGTCGAGGTCGATGTGGCCACCGGCACGGCCCGGCTGCGCAAGAACGTGGACAAGGAGGACACGATCGAGCTGGACACCGGCTCCGTCCGCACCAGCCGGCTGCGCAGGGAAGGAAGCTGATGGCGACCTGTCCGCAGGGCCACCCCTCGGGCGCCGACGACTACTGCGACGTGTGCGGCACGCAGATGGCGGGAGCCGCCGCGCTGCCCGCCGCGCCCCGGCCGCCTGCCCAGGAATTTTCCGCCGCCGAGAACTGCCCCATCTGCCGGACGCCGCGGGCCGGGCAGTTCTGCGAGGTGTGCGGCCACGACTACAGCGGCGCCGCCGGGGCCGTCCCGCTCCCCGTGACCGGGGCCCGGTGGGAGGCCGTCACCGCTGCCGACCGCGCGTACTACGAGAAGGTCGTCGCCGAGGGCGGCCCCGACGCCGACGCGGTCGCGTTCCCGCCGTACTGTCCTGAACGCTCGTTCGGGCTGCACGGCGAGCAGGTACGCATCGGGCGGCGCAGCAAGGCCAGGAACCTGGCACCCGAGATCGACCTGACCGGCCCGCCGGAGGACCCGGGCGTCTCGCACCTGCACGCCGTGCTGCTGGCCCAGCCGGACGGCTCCTGGCAGCTGGTCGACCCCGGCTCCTCCAACGGCACCCAGGTGAACGGCAGGCCGCTCCAGACCAACGTGCCGGTCAGGGTCGGCCCCGGCGACCGCATCCACCTGGGCGCCTGGACCGTGATCACGCTCAGGGAGGGCACGCCGTGACCCTGGTGCAGACCCGGCCGGGCACGTCGTTACCCGCCGAGCGCGGCGTCCCCCGCCGCATCCGGGTCATCTCCGGCATCACCGTCGCCTCGCTGGCGCTGCTGTTCGTGGCGCTGGCCGCCGGCAGCTCGACGGCCCGCGACGGGCTGCGGGTCATCGGCCGCGACGCGGGCCCGCAGGTCGTCGCCACCGCCGGCCTCTACCTGGCGCTGAGCGACATGGACGCGCAGGTGGCCAACGTCCTGGTGATGGGCGACGGCTACCCGCGCGAGCGCGAGGCCGCGACCGCCCGCTACGAGCAGCAACGATCCGTCGCCAACCAGGCTCTGCTGAAGGCGTTCGAGCTGTCCGGCGACAACCCGGCGGAACGGCGGACCGTACAGTCGGTGCTCGACGGGCTCGGCCGCTATGAGCGGCTCGCCGGGCAGGCGCTGCTGCTCGACGAACGGTCCGGGCATGCGCCGGGACCGCCGCCGGCGGAGGTGGTGCGGGCCTACCGCGACGCCACCGACCTCATGCGCCAGGTGCTGCTGCCGCAGGCCTACAACCTGACCCTGGAGAACGGCACGATCGTCCGCCGCACCTACGACGAGAAGGCGTTCACCGTGCCCCTCCTGCGCGACGCGGTCGTGGTCGCGGGAGTGGTCGCGATCGGCTGCCTGCTCTGGCTGCAGATCTTCCTCGCGCGGCGCTTCCGCCGCGTCTTCGGGCCCGCGCTGATCGCCGCCACGCTGGTCACGGCGCTCGCGCTGATCTCCGGGGTGGCCGTGCTCGGCCGGGACATGCAGGCGCTGCGCACCGCCAAGTCGGACGGCTTCGACTCCGTGCTCACGCTCGCCAAGGCACGCGCGATCAGCAACAGCATGCAGGGCGACCAGAGCCGCTACCTGCTCGACAAGGACCGGGCCGACACCTACGAGCACACGTACCTGGACAAGTCGATGTCCGTCGTCTACTTCGAGGCGGGCAACCTCGACGCCTACCACCGCAAGGTGACCACCGGCTCGAAGGACTTCCTCGGCCTGCTCGGCCCGGAGCTCGTCGGCCGGCAGGGCCTGGCGGCGCTGGCGGCGTACCGCGAGTTCCAGGCCTCCGACGTGGAGTTCCGCCGGCTCGTGCTCGGCGGCCGGGCCAACGAGGCGGTCGCCGAACGGCTCGGGCCGGTCACCACCGCGTTCACCGCCTACGACGAGGCGCTGCTCAAGCTGGCGGAGACGCATCAGGGCGTCTTCAAGCGCGCGATCGACAGGGGCGAGGGCGCGCTGACCACCCTGTGGCTGCTGCTTCCCTTCGCCATCGGCGCGATCGGCCTGCTGGTGATCGCCGGAGTATGGCCCCGACTCAAGGAGTACCGGTGAAACGGGTGCTGGCAGTGCTGCTGGCCGTGGTCGCGGTCCTGGTGACCGGCTGCGGCATTCGTGACGGGGAGTCGATCCTGGACCAGGACGAGATCGTCATCGGCGTACGCCCCGACCTGCCGCTGGTCGGGTTCCGCACACCCGGCGGCGACTTCGAGGGCTTCGACGTGGACGTGGCCCGCTACGTCGCCGGCAAGCTGGACAAGGAGTTCACGTTCCTGCCCACGCTGGCGGCCGACCGTGACGACGTGCTGGTCGACGGGCGGGCCGACATGGTGGTGGCGACGTACACGATCAGCGAGGACCGCAAGGCGAAGGTGTCGTTCGCGGGGCCGTACCACATCTCGTACCAGGACATCCTGGTCCGGGCCGACGAGACGATCAAGAACGTGCGCGACCTGGAGGGGCGCCGGATCTGCGAGGTCACGGGCTCGAACGCGGCCGAGCGCGTCGTCGAGGAGCGGAAGGTGGCGGCGCGGGTCGTGCCGTTCCCCGACTACCGGCGCTGCCTGGCGGCGCTGAAGAGCGACCAGGTGGACGCGGTCACCACCAACGACGTCATCCTGGCGGGCCTCGCCGCGCAGGACGGCTCGGGGCTACGGCTGGCCAATGCGCAGTTCAACGAGCAGCGCTCGGGCATCGGCCTGCCCAAGGGCGACGTACCGGCCTGCGAGGCGATCAACCGGGCGATCACCGACATGTACCAGGACGGCACCGCCGAGAAGCTGCTGAAGAGGTGGTTCGGCACGTCGGGACTGGACCTCGACACGATCGCGGTGCCGCAGTTCGAGGGCTGCTCCTGAGCACGGGGACGGCCCGGCCCGGCGCGCCCGGCCCTGAACAGGGGACGGGCCCGGACGGATTCGCCCGGGCCCGTTCCCCTCGATCAGTCCAGGTAGTCCCGCAACATCTGGGCGCGCGTCGGGTGGCGGAGCTTGGCCAGGGTCTTCGACTCGATCTGCCGGATGCGCTCCCGCGTGACGCCGAACTCCCTGCCCACCTCCTCCAGCGTGCGCGGATGCCCGTCGGCCAGGCCGAACCGGAGCTGGATGATGCGCTGCTCGCGGTCGGACAGCGTGGCCAGGATGTCGTCGAGCTGGTCCTGCAGCATGATGAAGGCCGCGGCCTCCATCGGCACGACCGCGTCGGAGTCCTCGATGAAGTCACCGAGGTCGGAGTCCTCCTCACCGATCGGCGACTGCAGCGACACGGGTTCCTGGGCGATGCGCTGGATCTCCACCACCCGATCGACAGGGAGGTCCATCTCCTTGGCGATCTCCTCGGGGATCGGCTCCCGGCCGAGGTCCTGGTGGAGCTGGCGCTGCACTCTGACGAGCTTGTTGATCGTCTCCACCATGTGCACCGGAATGCGGATGGTGCGCGCCTGGTCGGCGATGGCCCGGGTGATCGCCTGCCGGATCCACCAGGTCGCGTAGGTGGAGAACTTGTAACCCTTGGTGTAGTCGAACTTCTCGACCGCCCGGATGAGCCCGAGGTTGCCCTCCTGGATCAGGTCCAGGAACAACATGCCGCGGCCCACGTACCGCTTGGCGATCGACACCACGAGCCTGAGGTTGGCTTCGATCAGCCGCTGTTTGGCCCGGGTGCCCTGCCAGACGAGCTCCCTGAGCTCCGGGAAGGCCAGACGCGAGACCCCGTTGGCCAGCCTGTCCTCGGCGAACAGACCCGCTTCGATCGACTTGGCGAGCTCCACCTCCTCCTCGGCGGTCAGCAACGGCACGCGGCCGATCTCCCGTAGATAGATACGGACGAGATCGCTGGTCGGCGCCCGCTTGCCTACGTCTTCCTCATCGGCGCGGGCAGGTTCCTCGTCGCCCTGGGGCTCGAGGACCTCCACGCCATTCTCGGCGAGCATCCGCACGACGCGTTCCAGCGCGTCGGACGGCAACTCGGATCGGTCAAGCGCGGCTGCGACGTCATCGACGGTTACGCTCCCGCGCTCCCTTCCTTTCGCGACGAGGTCCGCCACCTGATCTACCGATGGCGGTCCGCTTGGCAGCACCGATGCACCCACGGGAGACAGTCTGCAGTATTGGTTCCATCAAATGGCAGACCCATTTTTGTCACCGAAGGTAAGGCGGTCGTCCTTACCGAATTGAGATCGACTAAAGGTTTAGGCCGAGTTTGATCAGGAAAGTAAAGTCAATTACGCGGTCTGGATTCACGCGCCCGGCGACGCCGCCTGCCGGACGCACCTTTCCCGCTGCCTCGGCAACGCCTCCCCGGCCCTTCCCGGCCGGTTGGACGGCGCCGCATTCCCCACCCGACCGCCTGGTATCCCAGCCGGCGATCGCAGCCGAACTGTTACCGACCTCGCTCCGCCACCCAGGTCCTCACGCCGGACGAGCGCCCTCGGATCGGGTCAGGCGCGGGCGTGTCGGTCAGCTGCCCGCGAGCCGGTCGCGCAGCACCCTGCGCTGCTGCTCCAGCGCCACCAGCTCACCGAACAGCTTGTTGTACTCCTGCTGTTCCTCCACCGGGTTGAGCCGCTGGATGCGCGACTTCACCTGTGCGATGGCCCGGTCGACCGGCATGGCCTCGACCGCCGCCATGATGTCGCGGGCATAGCGCTCCTCGGTGTGGGCGTCCGTCTGGATCGCCTCCACCGCGAACCGGGTCACCAGCGCCCTGGCGCCCTCCTCGTGAGCGTGCTCCAGCAGCCGGTCGACCCACTCCCGCCCGCCGTGACCCGCCGCGGCGACGCCCCCGGCGGCGGTGATGACCTTGTGCAGGGCCGCGTGCTCGGGAGTGGTGAAGGCCTGTGCGTCGAGCGCGTCGAAACGCGGGCCCAGCAGGGCCGGCCGCTGCACGGCCAGCTTGAGCAACTCGCCCTCGACCCGCACGCTGGGATCGACGGGCGCCGCCCTGGCGACCCGCCGGCCACGGCCCTGCTGCGCGCCCGACACCTCGGAGATGCGCTGCATGACGAACCGCTCGTCCATGAAACCGAGCCAGCGGTCGAGGTCGATGGCGTAGCGCTTGCGCAGGCCCACGTCCTTGATGCCGGCCACGATCGGGGCGGCGGCGTCGAGCGCGGCGATCTTGCCTTCGTTGCTGCGCAGGTCGTAGCGGGAGATCGTGCTCCTGATCGCGAACTGGAACAGCGGCTCCCTGCTCGCGATCAGGTCGCGCACGGCCGCGTCGCCCTGCTTGACGCGCAGGTCGCACGGGTCGAGCCCGTCGCCCTGCACCGCGACATAGGTCTGGGTGACGAACTTCTGCTCGTCGGCGAACGCGCGCAGCGCCGCCTTCTGCCCCGCCGCGTCGCCGTCGAAGGTGAAGATCACCTCGCCCCGGAACTCGGCCTGGTCGAGCAGGAACCGACGCAGGATCTTGATGTGCTCCTCGCCGAACGAGGTGCCGCAGGTGGCCACGGCGGTCGGTACGCCGGACAGGTGGCAGGCCATCACGTCGGTGTAGCCCTCGACGATCACCGCCTGGGAGCGCTTGGAGATCTCCCGTTTCGCCAGATCGATGCCGTAAAGCACCTGGCTCTTCTTGTAAAGCGGCGAGTCAGGCGTATTCAGATATTTCGGGCCATCGTCGGAATCGAGCAACTTCCGGGCGCCGAATCCGATCACATCGCCCGTGGCGTCCCTGATGGGCCAGATCAGCCGGCCGCGGAACCGGTCGATCGGACCGCGCCGCCCCTCCTTGGCCAGCCCGCCCTTGACCAGCTCGTCGGCGGAGAACCCGCGGCCCATGAGATGGCGCACCAGCGACTCCCACTCGGCCGGCGCGTATCCCACCCCGAACGTCTCGGCGTCGGCCCGCTCGAACCCCCGCTCCGACAGGAACCGCCGCCCGGCCGCCGCGTCGGGGCCCAGCAGCTTGTCGGCGTAGAACTCGGCCGCCGCCCGGTGCGCCTCGACCAGCCTGGCCCGCTCACCATGGTCGCGCTTCGGGACGTAGCCGCCCTGTTCGTACTGCAACTGGATGCCGGCCCGCTGCGCCAGCCGCTCGACGGCCTCGCCGAAGGACAGGTGCTCGATCTTCTCGACGAACGTGATCACGTCGCCGCCTTCGGTGCAACCGAAACAGTTGCCCGTCAGGATGTTGTCTTCCAGGGCGAAGGCATGCCCATGGTCGACAGTGGCGCAGAAGACCTCCTCGACCCGGCCGCTTCCCTCGACGGACTCCACCACCCAGTGCGGCTGGGCGTCCTCGACGGCGGCGAGCGTCGCCGTGCTTCCCGAGGCGGCCCGGGTGCCGTCGGCGTGGGTGATCCCGTGCGCGACGCCGACGAACGACGGGCTCGCGCCCTCGGCGCGGGCGCCGGGGAACACCGAGACCAGCCGATGACCGCGCTCCAGGTCTTGGGTGACGACCTCGGCGCGCTCGTCCCGCCCCGAGCGCACGAACCAACGGTGCTCGGGCGTGGCGAAGATCTCCTTACGCCGCCCGTCGCGGCGCAGGACGATCCGCATCAGCGGCTGGACGCCGAAGGACCTGAAGGGCGCGTCGACCCACGTGCCGTCGGCGGCGAGCACCCGATGCGTCCCGCCCGCGAGCTCGGCGATCGGGCGCACGCCCTCCCAGGTCATGACCCTGGTCTCCGCCGCCAGGCAGTAGTACATCCCCCGCTCGGGGGTGACGTTGAAGGAGGGGCTCTTCTCGTCGTGGAACGGGCACAGCCCCTTGAGGTTGCCGCCTCCGGCGTTGCGCAACTGGATGTGCTCGCCGATCACGTCGGCGATGGGTGAGCGCTCACGAACGAGCGCGATGTCGACATCACGGATCCGGCCAGCCACGCCCGTGAGTCTATTCCGCCCCACCGACGGTTCCCGCCCCCGAGGACGGCCCCCTGCGCGTGCGGCAGGGGGAAGAGGGGCATTACCTGTGGGTTGCTAAAGAGGGAAAGCCGCCGTACGCGGCCCCCTGGTCGGCTACAAAGGTAAAGGTTGTCGGGAAACGGTGACACGGGTGGAGACCATGCATTCGGGGCAAATCGCGCGGTGGGCGTCCGTCTGGGGCGCCGTACTGCTGACCGGCGCCTGCGGCCAGGCGACCGGACCGGCCGGCGTCGGCGTCACCCTCCGATCGAACGCGCACTCCACCGCGCCTCTCACCGGCCCCTCCCCCGAGTACGCGGCAGCGAGGGCGGCGGGCGCGGCGGCCCCGACGCCCACCCCGTCGGGCGGACGGCAGGCCGAGGTGCAACGGCCCCAGGGCGACGACCCGGTCAAGGTGCCGCCGCCGAAGTTGTCGAAGTACACCTACACGTTCCCGGTCAAGGGCTGCGAGGTCACCTACTCCCGCAAGCTGCTCGTGCTGCCCAAGACGACCATCTGGGCGCCGCAGGGATGCGCGTTCGTGGCACCCGTCGCCGGCGTCGTGGACGAGGTGAACACCAAGAACCGGTGGCGCCCGTCCACGGACACGGGCGCCACCCGCGAGGGCAGGTTCGTCACCATCATCGGGGACGACGGGGTGCGCTATCTCGGCGGGCACCTCGACACGGTGGCCGACGGCATCAAGCCCGGAGTCCGCGTCAAGGCCGGCCGGCTGCTCGGCCGGGTGGGCAGGTCGGGCAACGCCCGCGACACCGCGACCAACCTGTACTTCGCCATCTCGTGGAAAACCGGGCCGACGTTCTGGTGGGTCCGCAGGGGCATGGTCGAACCGTGGGACTACCTCGACGCCTGGCGGACGGGCAACCGTACGATCTCCCCGAGGGAGGAGACGCTGAAGCTGCGCGGGAAGGTCGGCGAGACGCCGCGCTGCACCGTGCTGTGCGCGTCGAAGAAGCCGGAGAAGACGCCGCAGGCGGCGAGGAGCGAGCCGCCGCCGTCGCGCGGCGACACCGGTGACGACGACGGCGACGGCGTGGTCAGCGTCACCCCGTAGGCAGCTCCTTCTGGTCGACGACGGCACCCGACCTGATGAGGGCCTGGATCTCGTCCACGACGTCCCAGGTGTTGACGTTCATCCCGGCGACCACGCGCCCGCCGCGCAGCCAGTAGGCGATGAACTCAAGCTTGTCGGGATCGCCGCGGTAGACGATCTCGTCGTAGCCCTCGACGTCGCCGGAGAACTCCATGCCCAGCTCGTACTGGTCGGTGTAGAAGTACGGGATCGGGTCGTAGGTGACGTCCTGGCCGAGCATCGACCGCGCGGCGGCGGGACCGCCGTGCAGGGCGTTGGCCCAGTGCTCGACGCGCACGCGGCGGCCGTACACGGGGTGGAAGTGCTCGGCCACGTCGCCCGCGGCGAACACGTCGGGATGTGAGGTGCGCAGCGCGGCGTCGGTGAGGATGCCGTGGCCGACGTCGAGCCCGGCGTCGCGGGCGAGCCAGATCTCGGGGGCGGCGCCGATGCCGACGATCACGAGGTCGGCCGTGAGGCGTTCGCCCGAGCTGAGCCGCACGCCGGTCCGGGTGATCTCCGCGGCGGCGGTGCCGAAGCGCAGGTGCACCCCCTTGCGGGCGTGCAGGCGGACGAACAGGTCGCCCAGCTCGGGGCCGAGCGCCCGGTTGAGCGCGGTCGGCTCGGGCTCGACGACGGTGACCTCACAGCCGGCGGTACGGGCCGCGGCCGCGGTCTCGAGCCCGATCCAGGACGCGCCCACGATCAGGACCTTGGCCCCGGCGGTGAAGCGTTCCTTCAGCGCGTCGCTGTCCTGGACGGTGCGCAGGTAGTAGCCGGGTCCCGGCAGGCGCCTCGGCACCGCCCCGGTCGCGAGGAGCAGCTTGTCGTACGGCTGCCGCGACCCGTCGCTGAGCCTGACCAGGTGGTGGCCGAGCTCGACGCGGGTGACCCGCCGGCCGAGCCGCAGGTCGACGTCGTTGTCGGCGTACCACTCCGGCGGGTGGACGTAGATCTTGTCGCGTTCGCTCCTGCCCTGCAGGTAGTCCTTGGACAGGGGCGGTCTCTCGTAGGGCCGCTCGGCCTCCGCGCCGATCAGCACGATCTCGCCGTCGAAGCCCTCTTCGCGCAGGGTCTGCGCGGCCTTGGCTCCTGCCAGCCCGGCGCCGGCGATGACAAATGTGGCCATGGGCGCAGTATCCGCCCACCGGGGGCGCCGGGGGAAGCGGGCCGGGTCAGACGGCCTGGCTCACCTGGTGAGCCGCCTGTGCCAGGCCACCGCGGAGGTGTCGGTGAGCGAGGCGATCTGGTCGATCACGACCCTGACGCGGGCCGTGTCGTCCGGGGCCTCCAGGTACGCGGGCCGGAAGGCGGGCTCCAGCGTGCCGGGCGCGCCCTCCGTGATCAGCTCGGCCAGTTCGGTGATGAGGTCGCGCTGCCTGGCCTGGTTGGCGTGGTGGTCCTTCGTCGTCATGACGTAGTGGGCGACGACGCCCTTGAGCAGCGCGCACTCCAGTTGTGTGGCGCACGGCACGACGAGGTCGGCGCGGTGGCGGGAGCCGTACACCTCCTTGGTGGCGGCCTGCGCGGAGCGGCAGAAACGGCCGATGAGGCCGCTGGTGAGGGCCTTGAGCCCGGCCAGGTCGGCGAGCGAGCCGGCGAAGCTGCGGGGCCAGAGCGGGTCGGTGATCAGCCTGGCGAAGACGGCTTCGAGCTCGTCGAGGTCGGCGCCGGGCGCGTACCAGGTGCGGGTGATCTCGCACACCTGCCGGCGTTCCTCGCCCGACAGGAGCGCCTCGGGGGTGACGTGGCCGAGGTGCAGGGCGTCCTCAAGGTCGTGTACGGAGTAGGCGACGTCGTCGGCCCAGTCCATGATCTGCGCCTCGAAGCTCACCCGATCCTCCGGAGCGCCCTCCCTGATCCACTCGAACACGGGGAGATCATCGTCGTACACGCCAAATTTGGGAGACTTGTCACACGTCCACGGATATTTGATCGAGGCGTCCAGGGCCGCCCTGGTCAGGTTCAGCCCGGCGCTCCTGCCGTCCTCGGTGAGCACCTTGGCCTCCAGCCTGGTGAGCAGGCGCAGGCTCTGCGCGTTGCCCTCGAAGCCGCCGCACGTCTCGGCCAGCGCGTTGAGCGCCACCTCCCCGTTGTGCCCGAACGGCGGGTGGCCCAGGTCGTGCGCCAGGCAGGCGGTCTCCACGAGGTCGGGGTCGACGCCGAGGGTGGCACCCATCTCCCTGCCCACCTGGGCGCATTCGAGGGAGTGGGTCAGCCGGGTGCGGGGGATGTGCTGGCCGCCGCCGAACGTCTCGCCGGGGCCGACGACCTGCGTCTTCGCGGCCAGCCTGCGCAGCGCGGCGCTGTGCAGCACCCGGGCCCGGTCACGCTCGAACGCGGAACGTTCCGGATTGCCGGGAGGTTCCGGAACCCAACGGTCTTGGTCGTGTTCGTCGTAGTACGACATTGGTGCAGCGATTTTATCCAGTTTCCCGTCTCCGCTAGTGTCGAGCCTCGCGAGTACCCCTTCCCCGGGAGCCCTCCCCCATGACGACAGCGTTCCGAGCGGTGCTGGCTTTCACCTTGCTGGCCGGCTTCTACGTTCTGGTCGGTCTGATCCTTGCCGCGGCGGTCTTCTTCGACGTCCTCTTGGTGATCGACTTCCACGTCAACCTCATCAAGTTCGCGGTCGTGCTGACCCTGGCCGCGGGCGCGCTGGTGCGGACACTGATCATGGTGAGCCGCCGCCGGGGCGGCGAGCAGCCGGGCGTCCCGGTCACGCGCGAGGACGAGCCGGTGTTGTGGCAGACGGTCGAGGAGCTGGCCCAGCGCGTACGCACCGCGCCGCCGGACGAGATCCGGCTGGTGGCCGAGGTCAACGCGGCCGTCTCCGAGGACACCCGGTTCCTCGGCATGAAGGCGACGCGGCGGCGCATGTTCATCGGGTTGCCCCTGCTGCAGACGCTCACCGTGGACGAGATGCGCGCGGTGCTCGGGCACGAGCTCGGCCACTACAGCGGCGCCCACACGCGGCTCGGCGCGCCGGTCTACCGGGGGCGCGTCTCACTGATCGCCACCGTGCAGGGCCTGCGCAACCATCCCTTCGTGCAACGCCTGTTCACCTGGTACGCCAAGCTCTACCTGCGGGTGTCGCAGGGCGTCTCGCGCAAGCAGGAACTGGAGGCCGACCAGTTCGCCGTCGCGATCGGCGGCCGGCAGGCCATGGCGGGCGCCCTGCACAAGATCCACACGACCGCGATCGGCTGGGAGCAGTACGTCGGCACGTACCTGTCGATGACCGGCGCCGGCGGCACCCGGCCCGCGTCGGTGTTCGGCGGCTTCCACGCCTTCATGAGCGACGCCGAACGGCAGGCCGAGCTCGCCAAGCTGAGCGAGCAGCCCGAGGAGGTCTCCCCGTACGACTCCCACCCGAGCCTGGCCGAGCGCCTGACCGCCATCGAACGGCTGCCCGAACCGCAGCAGGTGCCCGACCCCCGCTCGGCGCTGACGCTGCTGCGCGACCCGAACGTCGCCGTACAGGCGGTCGAGCAGTCCATGTGGTCGTCCCAGGCGCTGCTGACGCTGCGGGCCGTCCCGTGGGAGGAGCTCGTCGCGCACGGCATGTACGCCACCCGCAACGCCGACGCCCTGCGGGACCTGGCGCTGGCCGGGCAGCAGGTGATGGGGGCGCAACGGCCGTACCTGGACGCCGCCTTCGAGGCGATCGCGCGGGGACGGCAGGCGGAGCTCGAGTACAAGCTGCGCGAGCTGGGCTGGAACACCTCGGACACCCTGCTGGCGGGGGTGCTCGGGCAGGCGCTCGAAGCCGTCCTCATCCAGCTCGGCGAGGCCAAGTGGACGCTGTCCTGGTCGGGGCCCGCGCGCCTGCTGTACGACGACGGGGAGGAGGTGGCGTTGTCCGAGTACGCGGCCCGGGTGGCGGCCGACCCGTCGGCGGTGAACGGGCTGCGGCGCTGGCTCGGCGACCACGGCATGCGGCACGACTACGTACCCGTCGAGGAGCCGCCCCCGCCGGGCGCCCTGCCCGCACCGGGCGCCACCGCCGGCC